>JAYTIB010000805.1:0-8348 GCA_043732205.1 Schlesneria sp.
CCCGTCGGCGGAGCGACGGGACTACTGTAGTCCCGTCGCTCCGCCGACGGGACAAAACTCCTCGTGTTGGAGTCCACTGTGAACGTCATCACTCCACCGCTGATCCGTTTCGAAGGGGTCACGAAGCGCTTTCACGCGGTGACCGCGCTGGAGAACGTGTCGTTCGATGTCCGTCCCGGCGAGTTCCTCGCGCTGTGCGGCGAGAACGGAGCCGGCAAGAGCACGTTGATGAAGATCCTCTCCGGGGTCATCACCGACTATGAGGGCCGGATCATCGTCGGGGACCGGCCGCTGGTATTGACCGGCACGCGCGATGCCGAAGAACGCGGGATCAGCATCATTCATCAGGAGTTGAACCTGGTGGGGGATCTGTCGGTCGCCGCGAACATTTTCCTCGGCCGCGAATTGCGAACACCGCTCGGATTCCTTGACGACCGCCGCATGGAACGCGAGGCCGCGGCCCTGTTCGAGCCGCTCGAATGCCACATCGACCCGCGGCAACCGGTGCGGACTCTGCGCATCGGCGATCAGCAACTGGTCGAGATCGCGAAGGCGCTGAGTGTCGAGCGTGAACTGAGCACGGAACGTGAACTGACGAAAGCCAGGGCGGACCGGCAGGAGAACACGTCCCACTGCGATTCGCACATTCTCATCATGGATGAACCGACCAGCGCGCTGACCGAGTCGGAAGTGGAGCGGCTGTTCCGGATCATCGCGCGGTTGCGTCAGCGGGGCGTGACCATCATCTACATCTCGCACAAGATGGATGAAGTCTTCCGGAACTCTGATCGGATCACCGTGCTGCGGGACGGCAAAGTGGTCACCACGCTGGACCGCGCCACCACCTCGCCGCGCGAGATCACGCACTTGATGGTCGGCCGCGATATCGGCGAAAGCGAATACGCCGCCAACCGACAGCCGGGTGACTGCGTGCTGAATGTGACGGGCCTGTCGCTGCCGTGGCGCGGTCACGTCCGGCAGTGGCGACTGAAGGATATTCAGTTCTCGGTGCGGAAGGGGGAAGTCGTCGGGATCGCCGGACTGATGGGTGCCGGCCGGACCGAATTGCTCGAATGCCTGTACGGTGCCAGCCCCGAACCGCCACTGGGCCGCATCGAACTCAACGGAGTTCCCGTGCAGTTTGCACACCCCGAACAGGCGCTGCGGGCCGGCATTGCCCTCGTGTCAGAAGACCGCAAACGCTACGGCTTGTTCACGACGATGAACGTCCGCGAACACATCACACTGTCGTCGCTCGGGGACACGGCCACCGCCGGCTTCATCAGCGCCGCCGCCGAAAGCGCCGCCGCCGACGAAGCGATCCGGGCGCTGCGGGTGAAGGCGGCCGGGCCGTCGGCCGCGATCACCAGCCTGAGCGGCGGCAACCAGCAGAAGTGCGTCATCGCGCGTGCCCTGCGGACGAATCCGAAGCTGTTGCTGCTGGACGATCCGACCCGCGGCATTGATGTCGGCGCGAAGGCGGAGATCTACCGCCTGATCGACCAACTCTGCCGCGACGGCCTGGCGATCGTCATCACATCGAGTGAACTGCCCGAACTGATCGCCGTCTGCGACCGCATCCTGGTCCTGTGCGAAGGCCGGCTGACGGGCGAATTCCGCCGCGGCGAATTCACCGAACAGAAGCTGATGGAAGCAGCCACAACCGGTGTGCATCCCGCGAATGACGGCGGAGCGTTGAGTTGAATTGATCAGGCGTGCTCGCCGAACCGTGGCGAATTCAGTTTCTACCGCCCGCAGCCGAATCCGGGCCGCGTGCGTGAAACTCTAGGCCGCGACCTGCTGGTCCCGCTGCGCATCTGAGCGACCCGCCGCACGAAGCAGTTCTCGGACGGTGTCTTCCACTGTCCGTTGCCAGGAAAACCCGGCCGCGCGACGGTGGGCGGCGGCTTGCAGGGCGTTGCGCCGGGCGGAATCCAAGTTCAGGGCGGTGCGGACCTGGGAGGCCATGCGGCGGGTGTCTCCGGCGTCGTAGAACAACGCGGTCTCGCCGTACATCTCGGGCATCGGCGGGCAACTCGTCGAAACACTGATGCACGACTGCGACATCGCCTCCAGGACCGTGTTTGGACAGGCTTCCACGCGGCTGGTCATCAGGAACACCCGGCATTGTTGAAAGCACCACGCCATCTCGGCCTGGTTCAGCTTGCCGCACCAGATGACTCGATCACCGCATCCCAGTGACTCCGCCTGCCGCTGCAGACGATCGCGGTACGGTCGCATTGCCGGTTCGGTCTCGCCGCCGATTACCAGCCTCAGGTCGCCGCACTGTTGCAGGATCTCGGGCAGGGCCGCGATGGCGTCCTCCAGTCCACGGTAGGGACGAATGGAACCGGCGGTGAACAGGAATGGCCGTGCCAATTCCTTCAGCGCGCCCGGGCACCGAACTTCGTCGCCGCTGCCGGGAAGATCGATTCCATGATAGACCGTCGCCACCTTGTCGGCGGGCAGCCGCCAGGTGTTGACGAGGTAGTCGTTCACAAAGTCCGAGACGGCGATGATCCGATCCGCCTTTCGGCAGGCCCGCCGGGCGACCCAACGCCGCGCCCAGGTTCGCAGCGTCTCCAACCAGGGATTGCCGGCGAACGGAACGGCCAGTGGCTCCATATTCCGAACCATCGCCACGACTGGCAACGAGCCGCAGTTCAGCCACCGTGCCGACGGGATGAACACCACATCGGGACGACGTTTTTTCAATTCACTTCGCAGGCCGCGAAAGCCACGTGCGACGTCACCCTGCGCCCACGATTCCCAGTCCAGCCGGATATCGTTGTGCAATGCATCCACAGCCTGCGGTGGCACGAACAGATCCAAGCGGGAAATGGCCGGGTGATTCGCCAGCATCGGCGCAACCACCTCGAGGTACTTTCGGCTGCCGCCACTCAAACTCCCGTTTGTCACATTTGCCAAAGCGACGTACATAACAGGCCTCAACAAGACAACGCCTGATTCACCAGTTCTACCGATGCAGAACAAACAAGTTCAATACGCACTGCTGTACACACCTTATACTCCACGCGGACATGAGTGAGATGTTTGACCGCGCCGCGCCCGTCAGGAAGCGGTCTCTGGATCCCGCTTCCTGACGGGCGCGGCGCGAACGGCAAACAACGCAACTCGAGCCGCGCGACGTATACACTCGACCCGGACATTTCTGGCATCAATGCGTTCGCAGTCTCTCTTAACAACCGCCTCCATCGCGACTGCAGGCATCAATGAACGCTCCGCCGGCTGCGCCGCCCGGACACCTCAGCCCGAAACACTCCGAACAGGCATTCCCCGCAATTCTCCAGACTGGAATCCGCCCAGGACGTTAACTCCCGCCTCGAACTCCGGACTGTCCGAAGAAGTCGACACCGCGAAACAACCCGAATTGAGGAATCCCCGATCACCCCTGCCCACCAAAGCAACTCATGTCACTCCGCCAGCGTCATCGGCGCTTCCAACGCCCACCCCGGACCGACAGATCTAGCCGGCAAACCGAATTGAACCGAATCAACAGCCAGTACAGGTCGTGCCAAGCGACAACAAACTCCGCACCCCGGTATCACCTGCACTCGGAGTCGCTGCGCTCCAAGAGATAAAGTGCCTCACTACCAAAACGCGCTGACCACGGTGAAAGCAAACCCTCAAGACCAAAGTTCAACCGCGGCCAGACCTTGTCTCCAAACGGTATGCCAGCACAAAACCGGCGAACCGCAACAATCCGCAAGCCCGCCGTCGTGCAGGCATGCTGAATATCTGAATTCAGGAAATAACTCATCGCATAGCCGTGATTTCGCTCATACCGTCGCCCGGACAATCGACGCACAAACCTCGTTCCCCAATGATTCAGCAGCGAAGACTGCAAGACAATCTTCCCATCGGCCGCCAACGCGGATGCCAGGTTCTGAAGTAGCTCTTCCAATCGGCCGGTATGCGCGATCAAACCAAGGCACAACACCAAGTCGAACTGCTTCGATTCGATGCCATTCAAGAACTCGAACACATCGCTCTTTATGAACGCCACCTTCTCAGCCACGGCCGCAGGCAAAAACGACCGCATCCGACGTTCCGCCATACCAATCATCGCCGGCGAAATATCCACCACGCTCGCCTGACCAAAACGCCCCGTTTGCAACACTTCCGAGGTGATCTCTCCCGGACCGCAAGCGCAGTCCAGCATCACTCCGTGACACCCCGCCGTCAGCTCCAGCACGAGGTCCAGTCTCTTACGGAAGTAGTAATAGACCCCTGTCGCGGCGGGTTTGAAATGTGACGCATACCGTTCCGCAACCGCAGTGAATTCGTCGGCAACGGCGCTCGTGTGCGAGTTTTGCAAGATCCCGGTTTCCATCATTCCTCCGTGTCAACACAATATGTAACCAACAGCAGCCTCAAGGTAGTCCGCAAAGGTTCGGCACAACGCCGCCAGCCGATCTTTACCGCAATCTACCCGTGAGCAAACGGCACTCAGTAATTTCTTACAATCTCAATCCACTCTTCCGCCTCGCAATACACGACGGCACCTCTCCAGCAATGAACCTCATTCCGACTGGCACTTGCCGGACTCCATGAATGCGCCGCCACGCATGGCGGTTTATTTGCTGCAGTCGAGCGTCGCCCGGCAGATCGGAACTGTAGATATGAATCGTCAGACTTACGGCGCGTGGAATCGATCGAACAGAATGCGCTCCGCGTAACTGCCGCCATCATCGCTCGAATCATCAGCATGTCTCCATGCCAGAACCACAGCAGTGCCGCCGTCGCGGCAGACCCGTAGGCAAGTCGCCCAACCATCGCCGGACGCTCGTTGTACCGTTCAACGATCGTGCAGTTGAGCGGCGGAAGGCGTCGTGGAGGGCAAAGGACAGCGAGGCGACGGATGCCAGGAACCACTTTGTGGCTAGTATCGCATGTCGACGATTGTCGACGGTGTGGCTCATTTATGTTTCCACCATACAGCATGCAGACAGGGTGACAGGATCGTGAGGCGGTTCATTGCGTGGTGCATGGGCGTTTGTCCGCGCCTCCGAGTCGCACGCTGTTTCAGGCCGCAAATTTAGTGGGTGTTGGTAAGTGTGGCAATACGACTTCCATTCGCGTGAATTCACGGTGCGAGTTGATGATGTCATCGCGGTTTGTGAAGGAACGGCCTGAGTTCCGGTGGTAACGGTCGGGGAACAGGCGGGTAGGTCATGTTTGATTCCAAGTCGAAACGGATTCGTTCTTGGGCATCTGGGTTTGCCTTCAGGAAGGCCGGCACATTCAGACCGTCATTCAACACGAGTGTTCCGTCAATCAGATGGCTGTTGCCGACGATTCGCAGGAGTTGCGGAATTCCGTTGCGCAATGTGATCACCGCCGAGTCATTTCGACTGCGGGGACCGGCGCAGATCCAGGAACTCTCGATCGAGACGGTCTGTCCCATCTTGGGGTACTTTGCATCCGGGAGACCGAAGTGGTGGATGATCGGAATGCCGGCAAATTCACCACCAAACCGGCTTTTCTGGGCGAGGAATGAGCCATGGTTGTCAATCCACCGCACCCGGTCGACTCCTTTGTTGTCCAGGCTCTGCTTGCCTTGGTCATCAATGGTTCCGAAGACCGGGACACCGATCATGTTGTCGAACATCAGGGTGCCGGACGTATTCATGAAGGCGGCGGAGTCGCGGTCGAAATTGTCCATGTGAATCATGATCCACGTGTCTCTTATGACGGCATAATCGCAAACATTCCGCAGGACTTTGCGCGGCCGAATGAACTTGCATCGATTGATCATTAAATTCGCGGACATATGCTGGTCATTCGGGTTGGCGGTCCCCTGGGTCATGATCGCGTAATCCGTGGATGCCTGAAATTCGCACTCCGAAATGTCCAGCATTGTCGAATCGATGTTCTTGTTCTCGATCCAGATCTGGTTTTTCCCGCCTATAAAGCGCAGTCCGCGGATGGAGATTGTGTAGGCGGGGGCAAAAACAAGGCACCGCTTGTCTGGCGACTTCTGTTCGACGATGGCTTTCGAATCGCTGACGATGTTGGTGTAGGCCCCCAGGTTGATTTCATCGGAGATGAGATATCTGCCGGCAGGAAAGTAGATGATCGGCGATGAACCCAGGTACGCTCCCCGATCGGGCAGGAAGGCGACAGTCCGTTTCGTTGCCAGATCCGCTGCGGCTTGGATTGCCGCGGTGTCGTCCGTTTTCCCATCACCTTTGGCCGAGATCGTCAGTTGAGGATCGGTGACGCGCAGATTCTTGACATTGATGATCCCGGTCAAAGTGTCATCCTCGCCCGCGGATGGGGTGGCCCGTGCGCAAATGACGACGCACAGGGCGAGCAGGATCGCCATTCCGGGACGAGTGTGAGTTTTCCGGCGGAAGTTACACGGACAGTTGCGCATGGGGTCATATCCTTGAGAGATGGACGATGAGATGCCTGCCGGATCAACAAAGACTCATTGGGACAACTGTCAGGGTATCGCGGTGAGGTGCCGGGGCGACGCTACGGGGCGGCGGTCCATGCGAACTTGAAAGACACCGGTGCATCACAGTCAGGATGGCCCAGGCCATCAGTGTGCGGATCATGGTCATATCACCGTACCAGAACCACAGCATGGATGATGTGGCAACGCAACCAAACATCAGCCGTCCGGAGAGCGTTCCATTCGAGTTATTTGTTTCGCACCAACAAATGAACGCACCGCACAGGAACATCACGCCGAACACTCCCAAGATCCCGAAATTCTTGAATGCAACCACCACGGGATGGATGCCGCCACAGGCGATCGAGCCCGATTGCCAGCTATACCACATGCCCGGATTCGCGTCGGCTTCCAGCGGCCGCTCATATCCGATCGCCTTGGCAAATGGTCCGGGAGGCAAGGACAGGACGTAGTCAAAGTACGTCCTACCATACAAATACTCGATGTTGCCGTAGTGGTAGTCGGCTGCGAGCCCGAGGTTGTTCAGCGCCACGGCCGTCCAAGTGTTCTCCGAAGCCCCGTCGGCGATCACCTGCCATACGCTGCGGTTGTCAGAAGACGAGCGGCTCGCGGAATCACGCAATGTTCCCAGGGCCAGGAACAACACGGCGCAAGCGGCCAATGGCAGGCCCACTTTCAGCAATCGGCTCATTTGGAGGAAACCCTGCCTGACACGCTTCCGGGTCGCTGCGGTCAGGGGACTGGAAATGTAGAGCATCACCAGGGCTGCAAGCAGCCCTGCGCACTCGCGGTCACCACGCAGAAGTTGCAGCACGACGACGATGTAAGCCGTGACGGTCATCGTGGCGATCAGTTTGAAAGATTGTTGGTAGCTGCCCGGCCGATCGTGTTCCGCGTCGACGCAGATCAGGATCAGGATCAGGTACGAAATCAGATAAGAGGAATTCAGGCCGGCTTCCTGAGCCATTCCACCGCCCGCTTCGGCAGAAGCATAAGCCGCCACAAAAATGGTCTGCGTAGGGGCGGACATCCACGAAAGTACAAAGGCCACTGCCAACAGGATCCCGACGACGGGCAGCATCAATGTCGGTCTGTTCCGCAAACTTGTCTCGAAGTGCCCCGGAACGACGGGACAAGTCCTGCTGACTCGCAGCGCCACGACTTCAATTCCGGCCATCAACCCACACAACCCGACGATCACCATCGACAGCATCTCGTTGATCAACATGTGATCCTGGCACAGCAGGATCGCGGCCGGAGTCTGCCACCAGACATAGTCGTTATCGAACAAGTATCCAAGAGTGGCACTGAACGGCAGCACGAACAGGAACACAAACAGGCGCGACATGAAGGACAACTCGGTGACACGCAGTAATGCAATTCCAACCACCGTCAGAGTCGCCAGCAGCAGGATCGTCACGCGGAGCGGTGGCAGCTGCGCTGTCATAAACAGCAATGCCGAGACGACACCGCCCGACAGCCAGGCCAGCGCCAGCAATCCGTGATTCGTGCGTGCAGCCATGTGATTCATCGACACCTGCCGGACAGTTGTTGTACGTCGTGGTGGTCTCGCCACAGCGCATCTGTGTTGAAGAGTTTACAAGCACTACGAAGCGGTGCCGCATCCCTGAAGCGGGCTTTGTGATCCGTTCCATGCGGCAAGAAATCCGGCACACTGGACGGTTCAAAAGATCCGTCCTGCGACCAGAACAGAACAGCGTTTACGCGGCACGTTGTGAGAATGCCGGCTCCATCAAGCGTTTCAGTTTCAATTGATCTTCCGCGAAGCATGCGGCGATTTCCTCACCCAGCTTCGCCGACATCTGTTCACGCGGTGCTTTGATGAGCAACTTTTGGTAAAGCCACGCCATTGCGGTCGTGTCATAAAGACCAAACCAAGACTTCA
>JAYTIB010000806.1:0-3179 GCA_043732205.1 Schlesneria sp.
TCGGGTCGACTGGGCCGCGACGGAGGCCGACACCTTCGTGCTGCAAGGCGACCTCTTCCAAGTGGAGAGCGGGCGGGGAGATTTCCGGCCAACCACGACTCCGCCGTTGTTCGTTCGCCAGAACGATGAGAACGTGATCTCGACGGGGGGAGACGTGCTTGCGCGCTGGCAGCACGAGGTGGGAAAGAATTCGAATTGGGCACTGCAGTTCTATTGGGACCACTTCGGCCGGATCTCCACGAACGACTACTTTCAAATCCGAGCGGACACGCTGGATCTGGACTTCCAACAACAGTTTCCCTTGGGGAATCGGCAGAAGTTCATTTACGGTCTGGGCTACCGAGCCGTGGACTCCTTCTTCGGAGGCAATGGTTTCGCCCTCGGTACGACTGGGACTCCCATTAACAGCGCGGCTTCGAATCCCATCGATCGCACCCTGTACCGCTACGCGGCGTTCCTGCAGGATGAGTTCACACTCGTCGATGACCAGGTCTATTTCACCGCCGGGTCGAAGTTTGAAAACAACACCCTGGCCGGGTTTCAGTACCAGCCCACGGGGCGATTGCTCTGGACCCCGACGGAGCGGCAGTCCGCCTGGGGCGCGGTCTCACGGGCCATCCGGACTCCCTCCATTCAAAATGATGCCATCGTCATCACAGGGGCGTTCCCACGCACGGTGCCGGGTACGTTCAACCAAACCCGGGGCAGCTCGAACTTGAACGCCGAAGATCTCATGGCCTATGAATTGGGTTATCGCGCCCAACCGACCGACGAGTTCTCCTTCGACACCGCGCTGTTCTACAACGTCTACAACAATCTCATTGTGTTCCGGGGCGCGACTCCTTCACCGGTGCCGGGGCCTCCAGGAACGCTGATCTTTCCCGCGAACACAGTCAACGGCATGAGCGCGGAGACATACGGGGTCGAGCTGTCGGCGAATTGGAAGCTGTCCGACACGTGGCGGCTTCAGGGACACTACTCGTTCTTGCAGATGCTGGTTCACACCGATCCAGGGATTGGCAAAAGCGGTGAACGCGCCCTTGAGGGGAACAGCCCGCAGAATCAGGTCTACCTGCAATCGTCGTGGGATTTGTCGAAGACGGTGGAGTTCGACCTGATGGGACGCTTTGTGGAACAATTGTCCGGCTTCCCTTCGGCTCAGCCCAACAAGGTGCCGAGTTACATCTCGATGGATGCGCGTCTGGGTTGGCGGCCGAACGCCGCTTGGGAATTGGCGCTCGTCGGCCAGAATCTGCTCGACAGCCACCACTTGGAATTCGGTGGCAACCAGTTCTTGTCCGCACCGCTGATCGAGCTTCAGCGCGGGGTCTATGCGATGGCCACTTGGCGGCACTAGCGGTTGATCGACTTTGTTTTGCCGGGTTGCTGTAGCACGGACGCCTCGTCCGTGCGTCCATCGATATCGGAGATTCCGCACGGACGAGGCGTCCGTGCTACGGGGCAAATGAAAGTTGTTCGATCACTAGCGGATCGGGCGACATTGTGACTGCATGACAAGATGCGGGGACTACAGCGGCATTGCGATCGTCATCATCACTCGGCCCAGCAGACCTGCTTGTGATTGCCTCGAAGGAATTCTACTGTGTTGTCTGGACCGTCATCTCCGCGAAGGTTGGCAATGGATGTCGCCGATCCGCCCGTGGGAAGTGGCGACGGCCATCTCAGTCGACGTCCCTTGCAGGCTTCCAGCGGCGCTGCCATGAGAACTCCCCACCGTAGAATTCCGCCCCACGTCGTACCGCGCCTGTTGACGGTCGCGTGTCTCCTGCTCGGCGCGTTGTCGGTTCCGGTCGCGGCGCAGGGAGTGGTCAGCCGCGAGTACGAATTCAAGGCGGGCGTCATCAGTCTGCTGGGCAAGCTTGTGACTTGGCCGGACAATGTGGCTCCCAACAGCACGCGCCCCCTGAACATCGGCGTGCTGGGACAAGACCCGTTCTTGGAGGGGGGCGTCAACCAGTTGGATCGAATCGTCGCCGCGGAGCGTGACAAGGGTCGCCAGATCGTCGTCCGGCGGTTTGATTCGGCGAAAGACTATCAGCCGTGTCACATCCTGTTCGTGTCCGACGCGGCCGGTGAGAAGAGCCTTGAGCGCAACCTAGTGGATCGTCTCGCCGCCGCCAGGAAGTTGACGGATGGGAAGCCGGTCCTGTTGATCGGCCAATCGCTCGGCTTCGCCAAGCAGGGGGCGACGGCCAACATGCTGTTTGACCGCACCACAAATCTCATTCGGTTGGAGATCAATCCCGACGCGGCCAACCGCGCCGGCCTGAAGCTCGCGCCGGACCTGTTGCGACTGAAGCTCGTGGACATCATCCGCGATAAGAATTGAAATACCCCATCGACCCCGTGAAGGATTTTTGATTGGCGATTTTCGATTTTTGATTGAACAGCCGTCCGCAGTCTCAATCAAAAATCGAAAATCAAGAATCGAAAATCAAAAACCAGAATGTTTCGTCACCTGTCGATTCGCTACAAGCTGACCCTGCTGCTGGTGGGGATCGTGGGCGTGGTGTTGTTGGCGTTCACCGCCGCCACCCTGATCACCGACCTGCGTTCCCTTCGAGCCAGGCTTGCCGACCGCTATTCCACGGTGGCCACCGTCGTGGCGGCCAACAGCGCGGCGGCACTGAGCATTGCCGATGTCGACCCGAGCGGGGCGCAGGAAGTCGTGTCTCAATTGGCCGTCGAAAGGTCCATCTGGTACGCGGCGCTGTACAACACGAAGGGAGCGGAAATCGCCCGGTATCAATCGGCAAGTTTGGGCGAAGTGACGCTCACGCCGCCCAATTCATTGGGGCCGGCGTTCACGAAAGACGGCTATCTGGACGTGGTGGACGAGGTGAAACTGAAGGATGGCGAGATTGTCGGACGTGTCTACCTGCGGATCACATTGGACGTGCTGAACACAGAGATTCAACGCAAGATCAGCATCGTGGCCACAGTCTTCGCGTTCGCGTTGGTGTTTGCCGTGCTGTTGTCCTTTGTGCTTCAGCGGATCATCTCCCGGCCGATTCTTGATCTGGCGGACATGGCCACACGCGTGTCCAACGAACATGATTACTCACTGCGGGCGAGCAAGTCCGGCAACGACGAGTTGGGCGTACTGTGCGACGGCTTCAATGTGATGCTCTCCGAAATTCAGCAGCGCGACACCGAAC
>JAYTIB010000807.1:0-8331 GCA_043732205.1 Schlesneria sp.
GAGTGTTTCGTCGGGCAGCGGCAGCAAACGATCGTCGAACTTCGCGCCGGCAAGTTCATTTTCTGCACTTGCGGTCGGCTGATGTACCTGGCCGGCGACGAATGATGCGATGTCACGGTTCGCAGCGCGTGCGGTCGCGTCCCGTCATCACGCCGAGCTTGTGAGTCATTGTGGCGTGGGTTTCAACCCACGCAAGATGTCGTACCGCGTCGGCTAAAGCCAACCCTACATCTTGTCGCAGACCGCCATTGAACTTGAAAGATTCACACGCTCTCCCTGTTGCCGGTTGGCATCATCGGCACGGGATGCGTGGTGATTTCTCAACGGCTGCCGAGTCGAATTTCATTCACTGTGACGGGCGGTGTCGAGTAACCGTCGTTGCTGACAGTGGTTCCGACATTGGTTCAAGTCTGTGGCCAAACGGCCCGTGCTTTGCGTTTCGGTTTGATCCCACGCCGGGCAGTTGTTGTCCCGGCCCTGATCGAACGACTCCAAGCCGGGACTCGTGCCGCATGACGCTCCAGAGACATTTCAAACGGATGCTGATTGAAGTTCAGGACGATCTCCTCCTGTTGCATGTCGGCGAAATGGACATCTGGGACGGAGCGGATCTGGCCCTGCTGCGCGAAGGATTGTTCAAGCTGATCGAGCAAGAGCGCTGCCGCTCGATCGCCATCGACATGCGGTTCGTGAAGTACATCCCGAGCGGATTCTTTGGGATGCTGTTCGACTGGCAGGAAAAACGCGGGGTTCAATTTGCCCTGACACCACCCCAGCCGAATGTGCAGCGGATGCTGTGGTTTCAGCGGTTCTTCCACTTGAACCCGGCCGGTCTGTTCGAAATGCGGACCGACTCCGTCACGCCAATGCGACCCGCGGCCATCGGATCAACCGACCGCCTGATGACGGCGACACTGTAGGACTCCAACAACGTGGGACGGGCACTGCTGCCCGTCTGCTTGGATGTTGCAGGCCACAAACCGCAAGAACCGGCAGCAGTCGCGCGACGTGCAAGAGTGATGCGCCCGAACAACTACTGTAGTCCCGTCGCTCCGCCGACGGGACGTGTTGCCACGAGCATCGCGGTATTTGTGCGCCATCGCCGCAACCGTCCCGTCGGCGGAGCGACGGGACTACGTGACAGGTGTCGACCAAAGAAATGGTCCGCATCTTCCGGCGGGTCGCATCATTGTTTCGCCGTCCAGCGTTTGACCCGGATCGCGTTGGCGGCGCGATAGGGATCATCGGAACGGGTCCGGTCCAACGCGGCGGCGGCTTCTTGGAAGTGTCCCAGTTCGGCGTGGCATTCCGCCAGAAGCGCGCGTGCGGCGAAGTTCCAGCGACCGTTGCGCTCGTACCGCTTCAGGTATTTGGAAAGCTGTTCGATCGCCGCCTCAAAGTCGCGCACTTCAAACTTGCAGAGGCAGGTCCAATAGAAGGCGTTCTCCGCCCCGATGCGGTTCAGGAATTCCAGTTCCTGAACCCGTGCCACGGGCGGCTCGATTTCGAGATGCCGGATGGACAGATAGCGCTTGGTGGCATCGTCGAACCTGCCCAGCAATTGATCGGTCCTGATCTTCAACATCTTGTGCTCGGGATGACCGGGTGTGACCGTCATCTTGTCTCCGCGGGCGATCATCTCCTTGACTTGTTCGACGGTTCTCCTTTCCCCGTTGATCAGAATGGGGATTGGAATGCTGAGGGCGCTGCCGGCGATTTCTATCGCTTGCTGCGCCGCGGGAGTCATCTTGGCGCGGAGGGCGCGGGACTGCCGGCGGGGATGAACCCACGGCTTCAGTTGCTCGGGTTTCCAGTCGGGACTCCCCTTCCGCAATCTCGAAAGCAATCCGGTCCGTTCGGACTCATCGTTCAGCGGGTCGTACAGCACGCACAGGTCATCGGCCGGCAGGGCCGATTCCAAGTGCTTCATGCGCGCGCTCCAATAGGCCGGCTCGATGATCGGTTGAATCTCGGCGTGCTTCAACGAATCGGCATCGATCGCGTACGGCTGGTCCGCTCGAATCGCCAGCGATTGCAACCACTCGGGATGCGCGATGATTTCCGCGAGCGTCGCGGGTGGCCCGGCGGCTGGAGCCGCTTCAGACGACGAGGGGATCGCAATTCCCATCCGCGCGTCGAACAGATAAACGCGCCCGTTGAGCAGGACGCCGAGCAGCCATCCCTCGGCGTCCGCTCCGGCTTCGCCCGCGGGACGCACGATCACGGAATCGATGCGGAGTTGCTTGAGCAACGCCGCACAGACCCACGCCCGATCCTCGACGGTGCCGCTTCCAAAGAGCTGCACCGTGTAGACGTCCAGCGGCAGTTCCGGTTCGTCGGCGCTGCGCAGCGCGATGTTTCGCACGACGTAATCGAAGACGACGCGGATCTGGCCCACTTCATCCGCCGCGCGGGCCGCCAGGAACGCGGCGATCGTGTGGTTCAACATGCAGTCCCGGATGTGAAACGCGTCGGCCTGGACATAACCGCGCCGCTGGAGTTGTTCGGCATCCGCTTCGTCGATCCAACCGGCGGGAATCTTGGGAGCTTCGGTTGTCGAGTTGGGACCGGCCGCCACCGCCGTGCGCCACGAATTCAACAGGTTGACCGGCTTGTCCGTCGCGGCGGCGATCGAGAAGTTCTCGGGCCGCAACTGATGAACAGCGCTCTTCAATAGATCTTCCGCCGACGCCTCACCCGACGCGGAGTTGCCCGGCGGTTTGCCGCTGGAATTGACGTCACTGCGGCCGGGACATCCAGCCACCGCTCCCACCAGAATCAGGCAGACGGCCAAAACAAAGAGGCGCGGAAATCTCATGAGGTGATTGCTCGGTTGCCTGGGTTGACTGGACGCCACTAACTTGAGGGTGGCATTGGATTCGGGGATCGCGGATGGACCTACGTCGCTTCGGCCGCAGTTCGTTGAACAATTTCAGATTCTCGACACATACGACTAACTTGGATTATTCACCACGGAAAACCCAGCCCGGCCTACGGCCGGAACCAAAGGACTTAGACAGAAAAATTGGGGACAGAAAAATGACACCCCGATCCCGGTCGTTGTCTTGCGTCATGTTTCTGTCCTCAATCTTTCTGTCAACCTTGTCTTCTTGAGCGGGGCCGGATTCTGATTCCCACATCCGGCAATTCTTCGCGTGCCTCGCAAATTCACGGAAGGGAAGAAGTGCAAGAAGTTGCGTGAAAGCATCTCGTCCTGCTTCACAGACAAAGTGCAAGGTGGCGATATTTTGCAACTCTTCCACTTCCGTGAATTTCCGTGTTTTCCGTGGTTCCTCATGAATTATCCGGGCTGAAGTCGCGGAGCACGTTTTCGTGGAGCACGTTCTTTTCGCACGATTGTCGAAAACGTCCGTGTCACTCGCGTCATGATTCGCGGAATTCCAGCGCGAGGGTGCGCAGCCGAACCAATTGGTCGATCAATCGGGGAAGTTCGGCCAGCGGGACCATGTTGGGACCGTCGCTGAGGGCCGCGTCGGGATTCGGATGTGTTTCGAAGAAGACCCCGTCACAACCGCACGAGACCGCGGCGCGGGAGAGGAACGGAACAAGTTCGCGCCGGCCGCCGGTGGTCGCACCGCCGGGCATCTGCACGCTGTGGGTGGCGTCGAAGATCACCGGTCCGCCGAAACCCTGCATGACGGGAATGCACCGGAAATCATTGATCAGGCGGCCGTATCCAAACATCGTGCCCCGCTCGGTGAGCAACACATTCGGGTTTCCAAACGCCTCGCACTTTCGGACCACGTGAACCATGTCCTCGGGGGCGACGAACTGCGGCTTCTTGACGTTCACCACGCCGCCGTGCTTGGCCGTCGCCGCCGCGACCGCCTCCACCAAGTCCGTCTGCCGGGCCAGAAATGCGGGGATCTGCACGACCTGGCAGACGGCCGCCGCGGGTTCGGCCTGGCTCGGATCATGCACGTCGGTCAACAGGGGCAGGCCCGTCACCTCGCGCACCTTGGCGAGGATTTCCAGACCGCGCTGCAGTCCCGGACCGCGGAAGCTGTCGACACTCGTCCGATTGGCCTTGTCGAAGCTCGACTTGAACACGATCTGCACGTTGCGGGATGCGGACAAGTCGGCCAGTCGTTTGGCGACCTCCATGACCAGTTCTTCACTCTCGATCACGCACGGGCCCGCCATGAACAGCAATGGCTCATCACGCCCGCAGCGCCACGGCCCCACAGTTATTGGATTGTTCGGCACAGGTTGATTCCTTGTTCAGCCAGCAATTCCGTTCGAGCCGCATGTTAACCGCGATGCCGATTGTCTGCGACCGTCGTCGCCTTGCCACTCTCGGTACTTCGCGACTTGGGATTGCCGCCGCAATGCTGATAGACCGCTCGCGGACCAGCTCGTGCCCGAGATCCCGGACCGCCTCCTCACTCCCCGTGATCAGTTCACCAGGTCGAGCCCGATTGACCGCCTCCATCATCTCCACCACCACCACCTGCTCCAACCGCTCACGATCCTCCCGAGACAACGATGACGCTTGGACCATTGGCAGATCGTCCAGGGTTCAACCGTCGGAGACCATAAAACACAACCCGCCCCATCCTGCCAAGTCTGTACGGAATGCGCCAGGGAAAACTGCCACACTCGCGGAATGGTCGCCGTTGGCTCCGCGGTAGATGACGGGGGTCAGTCAGTCGTTGCTGCCGCCATGCGGTGCGTCGGTTGCGGGCGGCCGGGGCGGAACATTTGGGAGTTGCCGAATACGGGTGTGGCGCCGTGTGCCGTGCAAACGTCGCGGACGGTCTGTTCGACGTGACGGCCCAGCAGTTCGGGATCGCAGGCGGCGCGGGCGTTGACGACCAGATCGACGTCGCGCGTCCGGGCGTGCGACGGGAGCGACAATTCCGGTGGCAGGTCGCGGCTGACCAGGTTCGCGACACCGAACGCCGCGGCACTCAGGCCGATCACTTTCAGATGCGCGACTTCGAGTCCGTCCTGAACCAGCCGCTCCTTCAAACCGCCGATGATGTCCAGCAGCAGTTGATCGAGCACGAAGTCCTGAGCCGCCGAAATCTGCACGCTGCTGTTCAGCCAACCGAGCTCCGCTTCACCCTCGGCATAGGTGTCGTAGTCGATGTCGAGCACGCGCCGGCCGAAGTCGCCGATCTGGTCGAGGAACTCGTAGTACGCCTCGAAGCCGAGTCCGCTCTTGGCCGAGACGGCCAGTCGCGGCGTCGTCGGATAGTGTTCGTCGAGCAACGTGTGCAACTCGGTCAATTGGGCCGGCGTCAGTTCATCGATCCGGTTGACGAGGATCAGGTCGGCCTCTTCCAATTGCTTTTGCAGGATGTAGGCGGCCTTGGGTGAGAAGCCGGTACCGGGTTCGTTCTTGAGGATCTTGCGACCCTGGCTCGGCTTGAGGATCACGCCGAACGGGGCGATCTGGAATCGCGTTTGAAAGAGTTGCCGGAGCGGCTGAATCACGGTGGCGACTAGGTCGGTGCAACTGCCGACCGGCTCGGCGAGAATGATGTCCGGAGCCTGTTCGAGACCGAGCTTGTCGATGGTGGCGATCAAGTCATCGAACCGGCAGCAGAAGCACGCGCCGGCCACTTCGCCGACGTCGAAGCCTTGGGACCGGAGCGACTTCGTATCGACCAGATCGGCCGCCTGATCGTTGGTCACGATCCCGACGTTCAGCCCCGCAGACATGTAATGCCGCGCCAGCCGCGCCAGCGTGGTCGTCTTGCCGGCCCCCAAGAATCCGCCCACCATCACAAATCGAATCGTCTTCGCCATCAATCGCCTCCAGCTTCCGAACTCATGAGGGCGGTTGACACCCGAAGTTGCCCGGCCCCATAGTAGGCCCGCGAGTGGCCCGGCAGCAACTTACGGGGCTGTGCCAGAACGACTGCGCGTGCTGCCGGCGCGTTCCCGCCTCAGTCCCGTCGCTCCGCCGACGGGACGAATCACGACGTCATTGTTCACGACGTCATTGTTGAACCGACACTCACGAAGCGTTTCCCAGCATGAGTTCGTCCGATTCAGAGCGTCCCGCGATTCTCGGCGGCCATCCGGTTCGGCCAGCGGGTCCGCCAGCGTGGCCGCGCGCGGAGGAATCGGTGCGACAGGTGCTGCGGGCGATGATCGATTCGGGCGAGTGGGGCCGCTATCACGGTCCGCATGTGCCGGAATTGTGTCGGCGGCTGGCTGAGTATCACGCCGTCGAACATGTGCTCGTATGCAGCAGCGGGACGTCGGCGGTGGAGCTGGCGCTGCGCGGCGTCGGCGTGCGGGAAGGGGACGAGGTCATCGTCGCCGCGTATGACTTCAAGGCCAACTTTCAGAATGTGCTGCACCTGAAGGCGATTCCGGTCTTCGTCGATCTGGACCCGATCACGTGGCAGCTTGATTGCTCGCGGATTGAAGCGGCGCTGTCGGCGAGGACTCGGGCGATCGTCGTTTCGCACTTGCACGGCGGTGTGGTGGCGATGCCGCACGTCCGGCAGATGGCGGATGCTCACCAGATCGCGGTCGTGGAAGATGCCTGTCAGAATCCCGGCGCGACGCTGTTTGGCCGCCGGGCCGGAACGTGGGGCGATGTCGGCGTGCTGAGCTTTGGCGGCAGCAAGCTGCTGACCGCCGGCCGGGGCGGAGCGATCCTGACCTCGCGTGCCGAGATCGCCGAACGGATCAAACGCCACGTCTTGCGGGGCAACGACGCCTATCCGCTTTCAGAGATTCAGGCGGCCATCCTGCGGCCCCAGATTGATGAGTTGGACGCGCTCAATGAACGCCGCGGCCGGGCGGTCGATCGTCTTTGTTCGTTGTTGCAGAGCGTCGGGGGACTGATACCACTCCAATTGCCGACGAACGAGATCACGCCGGCGTACTACAAGGTCGGCTTGCGGTATCGCGCCGCGGTGTTCGGCGGTCTGCCGCGCGACTCGTTCGTCGAAGCGTTGCGGGCCGAGGGGATCGCCGTCGATCGCGGGTTTCACAGCAACCATCTGATTCACGGTTCCCGGCGATTCCGTGCCATCGGTGAATTGACCGAGGCGACACTCGCCGACGCCGGAATGATCACGCTGCATCATCCGGTGTTGCTGGAGGACGACGCGGCGATTGACAACGTCGTTGTGGCGGTTCGACGGATTCAGCAACATGCGATCGAAATCAAATCCCGCGACGCGAGCGCTCCCCGAAATGTCCCACGGTCAGGTGACGAATGAACCCCAGTGAAACTCCCGCGGCATTGTCACCATCGGCCGCCGTGGCGCGGTGCCAGACGATCTTCGCCCACGCCTGGATGGTGCGGACATTCGTCAAGCACAGCGAGACGGTGGAAGATTTCCCGGAGTTGATGCAGATCGTCCGCACGGTCTTCGACACTTGTCGGGCGCTGGAGCCGAAGGTCGACGAACCGGTCGAATACCTGGCAACGCTGCGCAAGAAGATCGGCAAGCTGCGCGCGGCGGCCGAGCAGTTTCGAAAGGACGCGCCGGTCGCGTCGGACCATACCAACTTTCGCCAGGCGGTCATTTCGATGGACGGGTGCATCGCCGAGCTGGAGGCCGTGATCAAAATGTTTCCGCCGCCGCCGCCTCCCGCGATGCCTGCGAACTTTCGACCGGGTGCCGCGTCGGGTAAGGTGGTGACGGTCACGGAGCCGCCGCCTGCCGATTGATTCGTTCCCCGCCAGAGTTTGTCCCACCCGTCCTGCAATTGATCACCACCGCCGGATCGCCTGCTTCAGGGTCTGTTCATGTCCGAACCCCTAGTGTTCATGATGGGTAAGTTTGAAGCCCGCATTCCGGTGGACCGCACGTATTTTGAATCGCACTTGTGGGTCGTGCCGCAGGGCGACAACCTGCGGGTCGGATTCACCTCGTACGCGGTGCGGTTGCTGCAAGACGTCTATTTCTTGGATTGGCAGATTGACCCCGACACGCCGGTCCGCAAGAAACAAACCATCGGTGAAATCGAAAGCTCAAAGGCGGTCTCCACGCTGTACGCTCCAGCGGACGGCCGGGTGGTGCGGTTCAACGAGGCCCTGCTGAACGATCCCTCGCTGATCAACGCCGACAATTACGACAAGGGCTGGTTGTACGAGTTCTCAACAACACAGCCGTTGCTTTCGCCCGCAGACTACGTCAAGGTCTTGGAGGCGGGCTGGGAACAGACCCAGCGGCTGCTGAAGAACCAGTTCAACGAATAGTTTGGCAGAGGGAATAACTTGGCGCTGATCACGTCCGCCAGGCTCGTTGAGGATCACAGCCGCAATCGTCGTTTGGAGGTGTCTCATGCAACTTTCCGCTGAAGAACGAGTCGCGGTCGAGAGTGGCCGGCTGGTGC
>JAYTIB010000808.1:0-8323 GCA_043732205.1 Schlesneria sp.
TAGGGCCGGTCGTTCACGTATTGCCCCAAGAGAAAACTCTGCTCCCGACTCTTGCCTCGGACCATGCCCACCGGGTCCACGTCCAGCAGCAGTGCCGCCGAGGTGCGTTCTTCCGAGACTTCGGGATAAAAGACGTGGGCTTGCCCAAAGCTCAACTCGAAGCTCTGACACCGCTCCGGGTGCTTGTGCAGCAGGTAGCCCAGATCAGTGGCGGGTTCGTGCGTGGTGGAGATGGTCAGGAGCATAACGATGGTCCGAAGAACGAAGAGGAAGCCGTGATTATGCACAAAGCCCACCGAACCAAGAACGGTTCGATGGGCCTCGTTGTTCAATCTCTGAAAAAAGCAGTCCCGGTTCACCCCGTCAAAACCGGCCCCCTTCGAGACAGCAAGTTTTGAATCGCTGGCCCGAACCGCAGGGGCAGAGATCGTTCCGGCCGAGCTTCTCTTCGAGCAGCTTGTCACCGTGGACGATTCTCACGCCCCGTTTGACCTGCATCTCGGACGGGAATCCCCGCCGCCGTTTGCTCATCGTCTCGAAAGGATGCCTGTTCTTGAATGTCGTTGGTCGGCATGGGACACCTCCAGTCCGCGGGTGAATGAACTTGCCAGTGGCGTTCTTATCGTTTGGACCACACCGGCACTTGCGAGGATGACACCTCGACCTGCGAAATGGTTCATGTCCATGCGGGAGCCGATCAAGAAGATGGCCACTCAGACTTCATCGTCTGCCTCACGCAACGGCTTGCCCGCCATTCAGCGGTGGAAATGACGATCATCCGCGACACCCATGCCGGCATGGACGATCTCGCCAGTGCGATCCATTGGCTGCCAACGCTCCCCACGATCGACGCCGACTCTCCCGAAGCCGGGTTTTGGGTTGCACGTTTGGTTGCACGCTCTGTTGAGAAAACGGGCTTTGTGGTGATGACGGCTGATGAAACTGTCAAACCAATTCCCACCGGTCGACAAAGCACAAAGCCCCTGAAATTCAGGGGCTTTGAGGGCGATTGCGAATCGCTGACAAGCGGAGAGGGAGGGATTCGTTTTCGGCGTTATCCGCAACGTCAGGTGGCGTCAGGAGATTCGCTACAACCCATTTGGCCGCTGTGGATTGCCTCCCGCTCGTTGGTTCGCGTCATTTGTGGTTGTTGGGTGATGTTTGGCATCGCCTCCAGCACACTTTCAGCACACTCAGCGGATCGAAGAAAAGCCTCTCCGCCCGCTCTCCCTCCGTCTGCTGGTGGGTCGTCGCGACAATGTTCCAGTCAGCGCTCACGTCGAGGCCGCACAGGTGGCGATGACGCCACAAAGAGTGGCGCGTCCCATGCGCGCTACAGCAGTGATCTGCAGGACGAGAAAAGCATCACCGACCAGCAGAGGATGTGTCGTGAACAGGCCGTTCGTGATGGACTGTTGATCGAGCCAAGCTTCGAGTTTGCTGACAACGCCGTTTCCGGAACGAAGCTTCGCCGAGTCGGTCTCGACCGATTGCTGGTCGATGCGAAGCAGAGAAACTTCCCTGTTCTCTACTTCCACAGTCTGAGTCGGTTGGCGCGCGAGTCAGTGATCACAATGCCGATGTTGAAGGAACTGGTCTACGTCCATCGGGTGCGCTTCATCAGCATCACCGAAGGCATCGACTCAAATCAACCGGGATGGGAAATCCATGCCAGATTCACGAGCCTGCACCATGAGCAATACATCAAAGATCTGAGTGCCAACGTCCACCGTGGCCAAGTGGGAACAGTGTTGGCGAGGTTTAGCATTGGCGATTATCGGCTGGGATACACGTCAGTCCCCTCGCCGGGAGGCGAGATGATTGGACGTGGTCGAAATGCCAAACCACGGATGGTCTATGCCATCGACCCGGTAACTGCGGAGTGGGTCCGTCGCATCTTCCACTGGTTCGTCGGCGAGCGTCGGTCGATCGGCTGGATTGTGCGAGAACTCAACCGGCTGAAAGCTCCAAAAGACCAGCGCGCGTCGACGACGACGTGGCAACACCAGCTGGTTGCGAGAGCCCTGCGGTCAGCGACGTACATTGGATTGTGGTCTTGGGGGCGACTCAAGAACCATCGAAACCCGTTAACTGGCCAAGTCACACAAGAGGAACGCGACGAAGAAGAGTCGGATCAGTGGCTGCGCGAGTTTCCCGAATTGCGCATCATCGACGAGGACACATTCAGTATCGCTCAACGGCTCCTGGATGAGAACGACCAGCGATGTGGTGAGTTTCGATCGCGCGGAGGACGACTCTGCGGCTCGCCGTCAGGGAATGGTCGCGAGCATCTGCTGTCCGCCATCGTTCAGTGCGGCCGATGTGGACGGAAACTCCATGTTGGTGGAGCGCATGGAAAGTACTTGTATTGCTCTGGAAACCGCCAGGGACTCTGTGAATGCACGACTCAGCTTCCCCGCGCCCGCGCGGAAAAACAGATCCTCGCCGCGATCGGCGAACGCATCTTGAGCAACCCACACTGGTGCGAGGCGGTCTACGCAGCGATGGATCGAGCATGGCACGAGCGGATCACATCGTGCCCGAATGAGGTGCGTGAACTCGAAGCCCAAATCAAGGAGTGCGAACGCCGCATCGAGCGGCTGGTCACCCTCATGGAATCCTCGGATGATCCAGATCCGGATCTTCTGAAGCGCCTGGCCGAGCGTCGAACGGAACGAAATCACCTCGCGAGACAAGAAAGGCGACTTCAATCAGAGACTGCCTCGACACCAACTCCTCCCACGCGAGAGTGGGCGGACCAACAGCTAACTCAGCTGGGTGAGGTGCTTCGATCCTCGACTCCGGCAGCAGGCATGCCGCTGCGCGATCTGCTGAACGGGCCAATCGTCGTCGAGGAAGTCATTGTCCCTGGCAAAAAGAGACGCTATTGGCGCGGTAAATTGGTCTTCGTCCTCGACCGTGTCGCAGGAGTCCAGACCACACAGCCGTTGAACGATTCCACCGAATCGGAATGCGCGTTGACGGAAACGGTCGTGATTGACTTCCGCGAGGAATCGCGGGCCGAGCAACTGGCCGAGCGTGCGTGGGAACTCTACGAACAAGGTCTCATGTATGTGGAAATCGCCGAACAATTGGGCATTAACCAAATGTACGTGACCAAGGTTGTTCGTACCGCCGCAAAACAGCGGGGAATCGAATCACTGGATGGCCGTCACAGGCAAGCCGCGCACGATCGCAGGCGCGCTCCACCGCCTCCCTGCCGCGCACTTCAAGCTGAGGCGATCGAGCTATGGAATGAGGAAGTCTTGCTGGGCGAGATTGCTGTGCGTTTGCACGTCAGCCGGAACCTGCTGAATCGGATGATCGCTGCCTGGCATGTCGAGCGCGGGCTGCCAGTCCCCGATGGGCGCAAGCGGCGGAAGGACTTGTTGGCCAAACAACGCTCGGATTCCAATGAGGCTCCGCCCACCTGTGACGAAGCCGGCACCGCAACGATCGAGTCTTCAAAGCCCCGAATCCCGCGCTCTGAAACACGGAAGCAGAGGATTCGGCGAGCGATCTGCATCCCGACCGGATCGCAGCATTGGCTGCAGAAGAGATCACATTCGGTGGTGGCGCTCATCGCGCGCCCACTGTGCGAGAGGCTCCGTTCCTCGAACCTGTCGGCTGGTCTGTCACGTCGAGCCACGCACCGGCGTGTGCAGTGCGTCAAACGCGGTCTGAACCGGTCGTTGCCGACCATATACGTCTATTAACCCGCCCGCCGAACGTTGACCGCGTCGGAGAGATGCTCGGCTGGCTGATGGAGATTCCCCTGTTTCGCAATCTATCAGACGGCTTTGGCCACTCGCCCGGCCTGAGCGGCACTTTTGCAATGACCGATTTGTGTTGGTGCGTCCTGATCGTTCGTACCAATTCAGAAAGTGACTTTTCGTCGGCATCGTGGCGGCCGGATCGGTCACGAAGGGTGACTGCGTCTGCATCGCTGTTGATGGAATGCCCATTGTGCGCGGTTTGTGTTCGGTGACACGACCGCCCCGCAGGGCGGTCTCACTTCTCAAAGGAGATCGTCTCATGCTGAATTCCTTCAGTCCTACAGGTGTTTCAAATGCCTTTGCGGCCGAGGCGTTTCCCGACCTATTGCCACGGCTGACCATCTATCTCAGGTCCGCCTTCCATCACTTCCAACCGGAGCAACAGGAGGATGCATTGCAGGAAACCATCGCAGGTGCCTTCGTCGCGTTCGCACGACTTTGTCAGCGGGGCCGTTCGCAGTTCGGCGTACCCCGGTCATTGGCGCGGTATGCCATCGCGCACTGGTTTGCGGGCCATCGGGTCGGCAGCCCGTTGAATGGGACCGATGTGCTCTCCGCGCATGCCCGGCGTCGACACTCCATCACAATTGAGCAACTGAACCATGTCGAGCGTTCCCGGGGTACATGGCATTCGTCGCTCGTCGCTGATCGGCAGACACCGATTCCCGAGCAGGTCTGGTTCCGCATCGACTTTCCGGTGTGGCTGGCCCAGCTCACTTCGCGAAATCGGCAGATCGCCCTGGCACTGGCACAGGGGGACACCGCTCGCGAAGTCTCGCAACGATTCGCCGTGTCGCCGGGCCGCGTGTCTCAATTACGAAGCGAGTTCCGCGAATCGTGGCGGCAGTTTCATGGTGAACCGAGTTCACCGAACGAATCCGCTCGCGCGGCGTCCACGGAGACGCGCCTCGGCCGACCCGTCAGTTGACGGCATCGTCATCGGTCCTGCCACCGATATGCAACGGTCGCTGCTCACGCACTCACTGCGGATGCGTTGCCACTGAGGCGACCGACGATTCGGTGCGAAGCCTTCTCCTGTTCCCGTCAGTCCCGGTCTGGCCGTGTGGTCGCCAGTCACTGGTGCCAGCTCTCAATGTCCTTGCTCGCGTGTTCACCGCGTCTCTGGGACGCGGTGCGCGCACTTGTCCAACCCACCTTTGAAGGAGTTCCATCTTGGCTCATCACCCATTCCATGAGCAGATCGCCCGCGCGACGGGCGAGTCCCGGCGCACGGTTCGGACGCTGGGATTCAGCCTGCTCAAACTCGCAGTCCCGATTTCGGATCCGCCCGCCCAACTCTGTCTGGCCTGTTCCGGCTGTGGCTCGGACGTGCCGTTGTCGGCTGACGAGGGCGAGTTGCCCGAGTGGGCCGAATGCGCACAGTGCGACATCGCCTATCCGTATCACGACGAGGAGGTCTTTCTCCCCGATGCCGAACTCGCCGAGTGCGCGTGACGCAACCTCTTCTGACCGACCACCACGAGCGTTCGAGATCTGCGAATGGCGAGTCGAGTCATGAATTCACTCGCCGAACGTCAACCCGTCACCGCTCACTCACCAGACACCATTTCCGATTCCCTCCCCGTTCCCTTTGGAGAACGCCCCATGCAGATTCTGTACATCAACAATGACGGCAGCGGCTTCGCGGACCACATTCACGTCGATGACGGCACCACCGTCTCCAAGCTGTTCACGCAGCGCGTCCCCCACGGTCACACCTCGGACTATCTGATCCGCGTGAACCGGCAGCCGGCGACGTCCGATCAGGTGCTCCAACCGGGCGACCGCGTCAGCTTCACCCCCACGAAGATCGAAGGGGCGTGATCCTCACGGTGCTTGGGCTGCTTGTTCCGATGTGTGATTCCCTGGGCGGTCGTCGAATGACCCCTCGACGGCCGCCCCTTTTGTTGGAAGGAGACGCTATGCCTCCGTTTGATCCCCTGTTGTGGCGGTTGGCCGGACGACTGGCCATCCACGTCGCGGCCCTCACTCACCGCGCGCTGGACATTGACCTCGCACCCCGTGCGGTGGACTCCGCGCGGCAACTGCTCGATCAACTGCAGGCTGCTTCGGAACGTGGTTGGGCCGCAGCCGCTGAACATCTCGGTTGGCAACTTCGCACGCAACTGCACGACTGCCAGTCCCGCGTTCAGGCCGCATTGCAATCCCTCTCATCCGGAACATTACTGCAGCCGCCGCCCACCCAGCGGCTGATTTACGACGAACTCGTCGCGGTGCGGACCGAGTTCGCCGAGTTCTCGTTCGATCTGCCGGACGAGACGGTCACCGTGTTCACGGACGAGATCACGCTGGAGGGGATCAACCTCGGCCGTTTCGAGATCCGGTTGCAGGGCCGCGAACTAGGGGGCACGCCCTACATCATCATCCCCGAGTCACCCCATTACCCCAGCAGTCGGTCGGATGTCCCGCATCCCCATGTGCTGGGCGAGCGGCTCTGTGAAGGGGATGCCAGCGCACCGCTGGCGCATGCCCTGCGCACCGGTCGCTTCAGCGACTACTTTCAGATCATTCAGCAGACTCTGTCGAGTTACAACAGCGAGAGTCCGTACGTCTCGCTCGACGCCTGGCATGGCGCCGACTGCCACGCCTGCGGCGGATGTGTCTCCGACGACGACTCCTCCTACTGCGAGAACTGCGAAGCGACGGTCTGTCACGCTCCGCTTCCATCCGACCGCGTGGGCCAAGTTGCTGTTCCTGCGTGATCTCGGCGAGACCGAGGTCGGCGGCTTCGGGATCTCCGCCGCTGACGATCTGTTGCTCATCGAAGATTTCGTGCTCGTCCGCCAGCGCTGCTCGGTGATCACCGTCGCCTTCGAGGACGAGGCCGTCGCCGAGTTCTTCGATCGGCAAATTGATCGTGGGTTGCGTCCCGAACAGTTCGGACGGATCTGGATTCACACGCATCCGGGCGATTCGGCCCGGCCCAGCTCCGTCGATGAGGAGACCTTCGCCCGCGTCTTCGGCCGCAGCGACTGGGCCGTGATGGCGATCGTCGCCTGCGGCGGTGACACGTTCGCGCGATTACAGTTTCCGGCGGGACCGGGCGGTGCCCTCCGCCTGCCGTTCGCCGTCGACTACCGGCAGCCATTCACCGGCAGTGACCACGAAGCCTGGACCAACGAGTACCTTGCCGCCGTCCAGCCCGAGCCCCACTTCCTGTTTTCGGAGTCCCCATGCCTCTCGCTGCCGTCTCACGCCGCCAGTTTTTCACGCACGTATTCACCGCTGGAGCAGGCGCGATGGCCCGAGTGGTGACTGGGGCCGCTCCCGCACCGCGTCCGATCCCTCAACGAGCCTGGGTCATCCTGGAACTCGGCTGGGAGTACAACGACGAGTTCACCTACGCCGAGGGCGAGGTTCCGCGCACGACACTGTTCTTCGACCAGGCGCTGGCGGAGACCGAATGCCAGCGCCTCTGTGCCGGGTTCTTCGCCGCCGAAACACCCGCCGAGTTCGAGGTCGACTTCGCATCTTACTTCGATGAGGCGGAGCACCGCGGCTTCGAGGAGCACGCCGTCACTTGGGAGTCCCTGCGAAAGCAGGGCTTCCCCGACCCGTACTACGTGCTGGAACTCGGCGCGGACGAACTGCGGGGTGCCGCATGAGCAACCCGCTCGTCCACGCCGAACGCTCGGCCAAGAAATGGGGCGGCACCGCGCAGGACTATCTCGCCCTGCATCAGTGGTTCGATGCCACCAAGGGACATCTCCCCGACAACCGCCATCGGATGCTGCTCCACAACAGCTTTGGAATGCTGCTGGCCGAACAGGTCTTCGGGCCGAGCCTGCAGAACAGTGACGGCCGCCGCGTCTTCATTCGTGACTTGGCGGCCCAGCACATCCTCGAAGACCTCGGCTTCATCCCCACCGTGGCGGAGTGTCTCGGAGAGTTGCCTCTGCGTCCCTGGATGTCCGGCAGCCGCCAGATCCCCGCCACGTCACCAGCACTGCATTCACTTCATCTGATCCCAAAAAACATCGGAGACCCTGATGACTGATCGCTTCGCCCGTCAACACGATCTCGTCCCCGCCGACAAACTCCAAGCTCTCACGGCCACCGTCATCGGAGTCGGAGCCATCGGCCGTCAGGTGGCCCTGCAACTCGCCGCCCTCGGAATTCAGCGGCTGCAACTGATCGACTTCGACACGGTCGAACCCACCAACATCACCACGCAGGGCTATTACACCGGCGACGTCGGCACACCCAAGGTCTCGGCAACCGCCAAGGTCATCCATCACATCGACCCCACGATCACAGTCGTCACCATCCCCGACCGATTCCGCCCGCGCCAAGAAACGGGTGAGGCCATCTTCTGCTGCGTCGATTCGATTGCCACGCGCGCCGCGATCTGGCGGACGGTGGGCAGAACCTATTCGTTCTGGGCCGACGGGCGCATGCTGGGCGAAGTCCTGCGAGTCCTGACGGCGACGGAGGACACTGGTCGCGATCACTACCCGACCACGCTCTTTCAGCCGCAGGACGCCCGGCCCGGCCGCTGCACCGCCCGCAGCACGATCTTCACCGCC
>JAYTIB010000809.1:0-3174 GCA_043732205.1 Schlesneria sp.
CGTTTCCAGTTCTCGCTGCTGAAGCAATACAGCGTCAGTTGATCGAGCCCCAGGCGCGAACACTGTTCGACGATCGTGCGGACGGTCGCGACCCCGCGCCGATGCCCTTCGATCCGGGGCAGCCCGCGCGACTGCGCCCAGCGGCCGTTGCCATCCATGATGATGGCGACGTGACGGGGGAGCCGATCGGGGCGCAGTCCCAACTCGTGAATCTGCGCGGGCGTGAACGGATCATCGGCTGATCGGCGTGGAGCTGCGGTCGGCGGTTCCGGCATTGAACCAATCTCCGTCCCGACATCACCGCGATGATTCGCCTGATCCGCCAACCCGGTTGCGGTGACCGTCGTTGATCTCGGAATGGATTCCATCAGCGGCCCCGCCTTGGCCCATCTTGCTCCGCCCGCACACCGCGACCGGTTCCGGTCAGGCCATCGGGATCAGGCGCGAAACATCGTCCTCGTACGTGAAGCCGTCGTCGAAGATCTTGCAGGTGGAATCTTGATCGACGTCGACATCACAGTCACCGGTTCCCGAAGGGAGGTAGAGCACCTCTTCGCGGTATGTCGGCGAGGCATCCGGATCAACAATCGCCAGTCGCACGCAGTTCGTCTGGACTTCCAGAACGCTGACCTGCACGGTCTGCCCGATTACCAAAGCCTCATCAACACCACGCGTATAAACTCGCATCGCGCGCCCTCTTGCCAAGTGTTCGTTCGGATGTCTTTCGGCCTTCAAGAGCCGGTCATGGGGCGACATTCTGCCGAGCGAGCATGACGAGAGCAAGCAGAAAAATGCGACTTCGCGAAACTGGGAAACGAGTCTCTTGCGACTCTTGACAGGATGCGTCTGCGCATGACATTGGCATTCCGAACAAACTCAGTTGACGACCCGATTGAACACGCGCGCACCGATGTCAACGGACGTCATTCCACTCCCGCGCGCGACCTGTCGACACTGAACACTCGCTTCGATTCTGACATCACGGGAACACCGACATGAAGCTGCTCATCCATCCCCCCGTCGATCCGTTGCGACTGTCGCGCCTCCGCGCCACGGCGGTTGGCATGCGCGTCGTGAACGCGATCGACACCGACGAGGCCGCGCGCGAGATCACCGATGCCGATGCGTTCTTCGGCAAACTGACTCCACACCTGTTATCGCGCGCCACGAGTCTGCGCTGGGTGCAGTCGCCAACCGCCAGCCTGGAGCATTACCTGTTTCCGGAACTCGTCGAGCACCCATGCCTACTGAGCAACATGCGCGGCTTATTCTCGGACGTGATCGCCGACCACGTGATGGGTTTCGTGCTGTGTTTTGCGAGGAATCTGCACATTTACCTCAGACAACAGCAGACCGGCCAATGGTCGCCCGTCGGTGACACCGCGTACGTGACCGACTTCGTCAGCGCGCCGGGAACGGTGACGCCGATGGACCGGGCTCATCAGCATCTTTCCGATTGCACGCTGGGTGTGGTCGGTGTCGGTCACATCGGTGCCGAGGTGCTGCGCCGGGCCAGCGCCTTCGGCATGACGCTGCGCGGCGTCGATCCGATTCATCGCTCGGTCCTCGGCACTCTCGACGATGTCTGGCCCGTCGAGCGGTTGCACGATCTGCTCGCCGAAAGCGACTACGTGGTCATCGCCGCGCCGCACACACCCGAGACCGAAAAGCTGTTTCGTCGCGCCGTGATTCAACAGATGAAACGATCGGGCATCCTGATCAACATCGGCCGCGGCGCGATCGTCGACCTGAATGATTTGGTCGCAGCGCTGCAGGCCGGTGAGATCGCCGGCGCGGCACTGGATGTGTGTGACATCGAGCCGCTGCCAGCGGGTCATGCGCTGTGGTCCATGAGCAACGTGATCATCACACCACACGTCGCCGCCGCATCGCCGCGCGTTGCCGAACGGCATCTGGAAACGCTGCTGGAAAACGTGCGACGATTCCTGCGCGATGAACCGCCGGTGACACTCGTCGACAAGCGGAAGTGGTATTGAGTGGCGAGTGGTGAGTGACGAGTGACGAGTGTTTCGCCACCGAGCTTGTCTCGGTGGTTCAACGGCTTTTGCACTACTCGTTTCCCTCACCAATTCAAGTAGCGCAAAAGCCAATGAACCCCTGGGGCAAGCCCAGGGGCGACAGGATCAATCGCACGGAGTGGTGAGGCTTGAAGGAACTCACGGTCTCACACGATCGCGTCCGCCATGCGGCGTGAGGCCGGTCGAAGTTCCGCGAGCGACCGCGCCTGCGAGACGGTCGTGTCGATCGACAGACACAACCGGACGGTCCAGCGTCCGTCGGCGGGGGCCAGGAACTGCCAATGCGGGACGACGGCGCAGCTTTGATGGACCAGTTCGAAGCCGCTCTCGGATTGGCTGACGGTCTGAATGGGAAGCGTCCAGAACGATGCCGGCTGCGAGGTGTCCAGCGCGACATCGATCCCCAGCCATTCGTCGACCAGCCCGAAGCGGTGGCATGGCGACGTACACAACCGCGAGTCCAACGATCCAAGCGATTGGCCATTCGCACCGTAGTAGTAGCGATCGGCCACTCCCGCCGGCATGGCTGCGAAGTTGAACTCGACGCCGAAATGGATCGGCAGGTTCGCCGGCAGGTTTTCCAGGGTGTAGACGATGTCGAGCGTGCCGCCATCCTCGATGCTGAGCGCCACAGTCTTGGTGAGCTTGACCGCGAATGGGCCGAGCTTGCCGTCGCGCCACAGGCAGGCTTCCACTCGTTCGGCGCTGCGCCGCATCTTCGATTGGTAGACTCCCTCGGTGAAGTCACCCAACTCGCCGTGTCCCTGGGCAAAGGCGTCGTACAACAGGCCGGGTTGGAAGAAGTGATCGACGAGACTCTTGCGGGGCCAGTTGTCGTATTGCAGCTTCTGGTCCAAGTCCGGTTGTTTGAAGCGCACTCCGCCGTTGGGGTCGACTCCCCCCCCCGCGTCGTTGCTTGCCTGACCGGCGTGCTGGCGGATCCGCTCGTGATACGGTTCCGATCGCCGGTTGAGCGTTGCGAGCAGGTTGACCTGAATCGCCCGCACGTCGAGTTCGTACAGATGGCCGCCGCGTCCCGGCGCGAGATACCCGATCAAGCGGTCCCCCGCCAGACGCAGTTCCTTGCGCGCGTCGAGATTGTAATCGTCGGCCTGAATGTCGACCCACGGGCCGC
>JAYTIB010000810.1:0-8318 GCA_043732205.1 Schlesneria sp.
GCGGAGCGACGGGACTACGGTAGTCCCGTCGCTCCGCCGCCGGGACGAATCACGGCGTCAGATTTCGTCCGGTTTCAACAACGGTCTCGCGAGTGCGGATTTTCAAAGGAGGATTTCATGTTGAGTCGTTCGCTGCGTTGGCTGATGGTGTTGCTCGGATTGAGCCTCATGCCGCCGGCGGTTCGTGCCCAGGTCGACGCCAACATCTCGCCGGGTTCCGTCGAGGGACAGGGCTTCGGTCAAATCGCCCCCACGCACAATGCAAGCATCGCCCTGCATTCGACGAGCGGCCCGTTCTACCCGTACATCTCGGGCGCGCCCAACACGGTGTGGACCTACACTCCGCCCCCCGGATCGACCCTTGATGTCACCGCCACGGGCACGGTGCGGGAAGACGAGATGAGTTACCTGACCGTCGGCGGCTACATCATCCAAGGCTCGGCGATGATGGCGTCGTTCAACCTCTACATCGCCAACGTCACGTTCCCGTGCAAGTACCCCGTGTGCGATCCGGCGAACCCGATGAGTTGCATGTCGTGCGATCCGGTGAATGAAGGGGAAATCTCCATCGCACCGGGCCAAACCGTCAACACGTCGATCCGGGTGAGCAAGGGTCTGCCCGGCACATTGACCGTCACGCCCCCGTCGACCCAGTTGCAGATCTTGGATGCCAACGGCAACCCGTTCACGCCGCAATCGCTCGGCGCGGGCGACCACTTGGTCAACATTCAAATCCGCGCGTCCAGCACCTTCACCGGCCAAGGCAACGTCCTCGCGAAGTTCGTCCACACCGCCGCGGTCCCGGCTGCGGGCGGCCCGTCCGCACAGCAGACAACGAGTGGCTCGTCCGCGCAGGACATCCTCGTCGTGAAAAAGTTCCAGCCACCGCCTCCGTCCATCAATCTCGAAATCTTCAACGGTCAGTTTGTGCCTGGCATGCTGGCCGTGGCGGATGACAAGGAGGAATCGGTCGGCGCATTCACCGTGGCGAACTCGAACGACACGGACGGCGATGGCAAAGCCGACAACGCGGATGCCAATGGCGTGCTAGCCGGCCCCACCGGGCGCAACGAAGTCGATCTGATGAAGTTGGTGCTGCACAAGCCGATACCCGACAACGGCGGCAACGTCACGTTGACCGTGGTGGCCGGCAGCGTCGTGCTGTGGAACAAAGAGACGCACGAAACCAAACTGGCGATGAACGGCAACTCGATCACGTTCCGGACGGACGAACTGGATAAGGAAGTCTGGGTCGAACTGACGGCGGCGAGCAAGACACTTCGCGATGTGACGTTGAAACTGACCTACCAGACTGGTTCCTACACCGTCCGGGCCACCGGCATTTGGGCCAAGCAGACAGGGTTTCGCAATATCAACAATCCAACCACACTTACGGGAGCAGCCGGTAATTCCAACCCGAGCAACAGGCAGATCGTGGTTGCCGATAGAGCCGGTTTTGCCGCGGGCGACCACATCGTCATTCACAGCATCACCCGAGACGCAACGGGTATTTGGCCGCGGGCTGGATTCGACATCGCCGCCGAAAACGGCAAAACACTGACACTGAATAGGCCGTTGGGCCGGGCGTGGGCCAAAGGAGACGAGGTTCGCATGGGCATGTCCGCGGAAATCGGCAATCTTGATATGATCAGTTCCTTCGTCGAGGGTGGCGGCAAGTTGGGCGCGGCGCATGTCTTGCCAGTAACCAACAACGCGATGGAAATGCAGTTCACGGTGGGACCACCGGGTATCGGGGCCGAACCGGGAATCGTTTTTGACATCTCGCGGCAAAGGGCGACCTTCATGTGGGAACGAAATGCCAAAGCATGGATTGTGGCTTCCAGAAATAATTCGGACGGAACGGTGTTCTCTCCGTGCGACTTTCCGTCGCAGGACGAAAACCCCAATGACGACTCGTGGAACAAAGGTCAGCGAGACGAGGACAATATACCCACGAACAACCACATCTATTCTCGCGACATGCCCAACGTCGTTGAAAACTATGCGTTTGTTGATGAGGCAATCGTGCGGCACAATATGTTTGAGTTCGTTCGCGTGAGGCTGGACGGAGTAGCCTTCACCAATAAAAACGGCCAAGTCGAGGGTTCCCGCTGCTCCCCGAAAACCCCGTGGCACTCGCGCCTGCACGTGATATCCGATCCGATGAATACGGAACCAGATGGGTTTGGAGGCACGCGGGATCTTTGGAAACGGATGACTTCCGTGGCGACGGACAACAGAATCAATTTGGATCACTTGCCCATTCATCCGCGACAGCAGTGAATCACACGACAACCTACCGGAGACTTGACGATGAAAGTAAACATGAATCAACGATGGAGTGCTGTTGTTTGTGGCGCAACTCTCTTGTTGCTCTCGCTGATCACAGTCAGATTCTTGGGGGCACAGGGGACTCCCAGAGGCCTGTTGTCCAATCCGGGGCCACCACCGCCACCACTCCCCGAATTCGTCACGGCGGAAAAGGAGATGAAAGCACTCGATGAGGTGGGGGCTCGACTGATGAAACTGCTGGCGGACGAGAAACGTCCGAAGGACGTTTGGCTTCACCCACTGGAGAATCGTCACGAAGCGGCGCGCTGGCTCGGTAAACTCCATTACCTTCCGGCGATCCCGTTGCTGATCAAATACGTGGATACCGAAGGCCCATCGTATGACGATGGGCCCACATTTCCCTGTAGTGATGCGCTGGAAATGTTCGGTGATGCGGCGGTGCCGGCCATCGTCGATGCCTACCTGAAAGCGGACACCCAACGTCGAGAATACTGCCTGCATACCGCGATCGCACTGAAATCCCGTCCGGTTGCGCTGATCTACGCCACAGGGCTGGCGGCACAAAATCCCGACCCGGATTTTCAAGAGCGGATCAAACTGCTCTTGAACGCCATTAAGCCAAGAGTCTCGCGCTGAAACTTCGTGGACGATTGCGCCACCGTGCCACACGAGACTTGACGATGAGAGCAAACCTGAATCGATTCAGGAATGACGTTGTTTGGGGGAGACAAAGGGGTCAGGACTCTTTGAATCGAGTTGATTTCCCCCGAGGTTTCTTCTCCTTTCCCCAAATCAACGACTCCTGATCCCTTTGATTTGCTTCATGGATTGATGCCCAGATTCCGGCAGGGACGCTGGCAATCGACGGAACCCTTCCATTCATGGTTGAGACGGGAGACAAGACATTTATCCTTCCCGGTGACTCTGTGCATATTAGCAACAAGAGCGATTATAATAAAAATGCGAGAGCGTATCTTAGCGAGAAAAACGCCGGACAAAACAAGCCCATAGCGCTTTTGTACAATGGCGAAAACGCGATATGTGTCGGCGGGGACAGATTCTCAGGCCTCGGAATGCAGAACTACACTGAATCGGAAATACGGGACTGGCTCGCTGAAGGATACAAGAAGCACACAGGCGTGACCATCCCCGTGTTGGACAGAATGCGTGAGATTCGGATCACAACAAGAATGCGAGTGAAGATTCAGTAGGCATGACACAATGCAGATGGAGTTATGTATTCAGTTTAAGTCTGCAATTAGAGGGTACGATGATAGTAATCAGGTTGCTTGTTGTGGCGTTGGTTGTGATGTGTGACGTTGTCTGGAGTGACGATGGGTTGCGGTCGATAACCATTCCGAAGAACGCGATCGAGGCGAGACTCAAGGTGCATCGCTTCGAACCGGTCGTCTCAGGCAAGTCGTATTCGATGGGAGGAGTCGAAGTCGGTCAGCGAGTCTACTATGAGAATGGGCAGTTGGCGGAGGAGCGATTGCTGCAGGATGGCAAATTGCATGGCTATCGTCGGCAATGGCACGAGAATGGAATGCTGTTTTCGGAGCAGCCGTATCGTGAGGGTGTGCTCGACGGTACGTGCAAATACTGGTCACCGGGCGGCAACCTTTTGGGCGAATCATTACTAACAAAGGGAACGGGTGTGCTGCGCGAGTTTCCCAACGACGCGCTGCGTGTGGAGGATCAGGAAATACCTTACGTCAAAGGCAAAATCGAAGGCGTCAAGAAAGTGTGGGAGAGGACTGAAGTGACGTCCTTTTCTCTGATCGAATATCGTAACGGTCTTGCCGATGGCTGGAGCGTCGGCATCGACAAGGAAGGCCGGGTCCATACGTCATATTCGTGCCGCCGTGATCGCATACATGGTGTCTATCGCAAGTTCAAGCCCGATGGAACATTGCTGCCGGATTATCCCGAGTATTGGGTGATGGGAGACCCAGCGAGTGAGGCGGAGTTCAAAGCGGCTTGCAAGAAGGATGAGGCGTTGAGGCGATCACTCACGGACGACGGCCGCAATTGGCCAGCGATCAAGGAGTTCGTCAAGCAACTGCGCGCAAACGGCCGGTGACGCCGAAGAAAAAGACGTGCCAGGGAAGCCCGCCTCCAAGCGACCCTGAAAGAATTCGCCAGCTTCTGGGAGCGCGAGCAGGATTCCGAGTCAATTACCGAGGCGATCCTCAAAATCAACGCAGCCGCCGGACGGAAGCCCCCCGCAGCGAAAGCGCCATGAGCCAACCGCTGATTCTGGCACTCGGCCTCGCCATGCCCTTGACCCCGGTTGGTGGGTGAGACGTATCACCACAACGGCACCGGCGACAAAGTTTCGGTCGGACAGTTTTCGTCGCGGGACAAACTTTGGAATGGCAGCGTATACTGCCGCGCGTTCAGGATCTTGCGCCAGCACCGGAATGGAGGAGACGACATGTCGGGTATGACCGCACGACGACGCGTGGCATTGTGGGGTACGGCCGGGGCTCTCGTGATTGTCTGCCTTGCCGACAGCGCGTTCTCACAGAAGAGCGACCCGCTTCGCGACAAGCGGAACAAGATGGTGACGACCTGCATCGAGCGCGAGGGGATCAAGAACCCGCGGGTGCTGGCCGCGATGCGGCAGGTGCCGCGGCATGAGTTCGTCGATGCGAAGGACCGCAAGGACGCCTACGTCGACGCCGCGCTCCCGATCGGTCACAAGCAGACGATCTCGCCCCCATTCGTCGTCGCGTACATGACCGAGACCATCGATCCGCAGGCTAACGATCGCATCCTCGAAATCGGCACCGGCAGCGGTTATCAGGCGGCCGTCCTGTCGAATCTGTGCAAGGAGGTGTACTCGATCGAGATCGTTGAACCGCTCGGCAAACAGGCGGCCGAGCGATTGAAGAAGCTCGGCTACACCAACGTCACCACCAAGGTTGGCGACGGATATCTCGGCTGGGCTGAGCACGCGCCGTTCGACAAGATCATCGTGACCTGCTCGCCCGAAAGCGTGCCGCAACCGTTGATCGATCAACTGAAGGACGGCGGCCGGCTGCTGGTTCCGCTGGGCGAGCGGTATCAGCAGGTGTTCCACATGTTCGAGAAGAAAGATGGCAAGCTGATCAGCACCAAGCTCATCTCAACACTGTTCGTCCCGATGACGGGCCAGTCGGAAAACCAGCGGCAGGTGAAGCCCGATCCGTTGAACCCCAAGCTGCTCAACGGCGGCTTCGAAGAGGACGACGACGGCGACGGCAAACCGGATCACTGGCACTACCAGCGGCTGATGACCGTCGACACGAAGGAAGTCTCGGAAGGGAAGAAGTCCGCCCTCTTCGAATGCGAATCGCCCGGCCGGATCGCCCAGGCGCTGCAGGCGACCGCGATCGACGGTTCCAAGATCGCGACGCTGCACTTTGAGTTCGACTATAAGGTCGAGGGGATTGTTGTGGGCAAGGAGAGTTACGAAATGCCCGCGATGGTCCTGCACTTCTACGACGACAACCGGAAGAACTTCGAAGTCGTCAACATCGGCCCCTGGCTGGGGACATCGGGAGACTGGAGATCCGTCAGCCGCACCGTCGTCGTGTCGCAGAAGGCGCGCGAAATGATCGTGCGCGTGGGACTCAACGGCGCGACCGGCAAACTGTGGGTCGACGGCATCAAGATGTCGTTCAAGCCGCGGTGATCCCGTAGTCCCGTCGCTCCGCCGACGGGACAGACGTGTATACCTCGCGCGATTGAGAATGACCGGTTGTCCCGAGCCGTCCCGTCGGCGGAGCGACGGGACTACAGTAGCCCGGTCGCTCCGCCGACCGGTGGCCACAACCGGTCAATTCCCACGGCGTGAGGTGTCATCGTCACACCGGCCCCGCGGCCGGTATTCTTCCTCGTTGGGAATTGCCGCCTGCTTCCAGTAAGTTGGCATCCAACGGTGTGTTTCCATGACAGTGTTCCGAGTTTTCAGAAGGGTGAATCATGGGCTTCTTCGACAAGTTGAAAAGTGTTGTCAACGCGGTGACGGGCGGGGCGGCGAAGGTGACGATTCAGTTGCAGCAGGCGTGCGTCTTTCCGGGGGAAACGGTCGACATCAAGATCACCGCCACCTCGACGGGCGCCGAATTGAAGTCGAAGGGGGTCTATGTCGACGTCTTCGCCGAAGAGCGGGTGTCGATCAAGGATGAATCGACCAAGGCGGAGATCAACCGCTCCAAGACAACCACTCAGCAGACCATCCTGATCGCCCCGGCGTTCGTGCTGGCCCCGAACGAAACCAAGTCGTTCGACGGATCGTTCCAGTTCCCGTCCGATGTCCTGCCGACGTTTGCCGGGTCGCTGTGCCAGCATGTCTGCCAGATCCGCGGCCGGATCGAAGCCTTCGGCAACGATCCCGATTCGGGCTACCAGGTGATCAACGTCGGCGTGAAGAAATGACAACGGCCGGATCATTAGGCGAGCGGCCGATGAAATGCCAACGCCATACAAGCACGCCGCGCAAGCAAGTGTGGAGGAAGACTCACTTGCTTGCGCTGCGTGCTTGTAGGCCCATTCCTGCCGCTCGCCTGACTCCGCGCTCATTGGACGGCTGGTTGGAATGGGCTTCTAGCGGGCCGTTTCAACGGCTGCGAACAGATCGATCAGCTTCAGGGAAAACTCGGGCAGCACATCGCCACCGAGAAGCGTGTCGTCTTCGTTGAGGACCGAAACTTTTCGCAGCGATTCGTGAATGTACAGGCGGCGGTGCTCGGGATGCAGCACCCAGACTTGGCGCACTCCGAACCGGAAATACTCGACCAACTTTTTTTCCAACTCCGTCGCGTCGTTGGTGGGGCTGACGACCTCCACCGCCAGATCGGGAACGACGTCCCAGTCCCCTTCTTTGGGGACCGGCGACTGCTGGCAGCGTTCGCGACTGACAAATGCGACGTCGGGCCGGCGGCTTCGATCGGGATTTCTCCGGAACCGGAATAATGCCTCCGTCACGGCGATCCCGAGATTGTGCTTGATCACATGCTCTCGAAGTCGAGCGTACAGTTCACACGCCAGCAACGTCATGTAAACACCCATCGGTTCGGTCTCCCTCCGTTCTCCGTCAATGATCTCGTACAAACATTCGGTGTCACCGCGAAACGGCGCGGGTGTCGCCGGAGGGGCATCAAGAACTGCGGTCGCCATGTTCGGTCTCCTTGTCAAAACGGTTGGGCAGGCATCATAGTTCGCTCGTCCGATGCGAGGCAACGTCCGGCGTCGATCTTGCGACCGTGGATGTCCCGTTTCTGAATTCAATTGTTCAATTGAGGGAGAAGCCCAATGCGAGCATTCCTGTTGACTATGACGATCTGTCTGAGTGCGACAACCGTCTCCGCCGAAGATCGACCGGCCCAGGTGCCGGGGACTCAGCCGCTGACGGTCGACAAGCCGCTCGATGTCTTCATGATCGAGGGGCTGGACCGCTTTTGCCTCAAGGAAATTGAGCAGGCTCGCGAACGGCGGGAGTCGCTGTGGAAGCGCGATTACAGCAGCCTCGAAGCCTACGAGAAGAGCATCGCGCCGTACCGCGAGAAGTTTCGCACGATCATCGGGGCCGTCGATCCGCGCGTCCCCGCGAAGGGCTTGGAGTTCATCTCGACCACGATCGACGATTCGCTCGTCGCGACGGCGGCCGATGGGTCGTACTCGGTCTACTCCGTGAGATGGCCCGTGCTGGACGGCGTGACGGCCGAGGGGCTGTTCCTCAAGCCGAAGGCTCCGGCGGTGGCCCGCGTCATCGCGCTCCCCGATGCCGACTGGACGCCCGAGATGGTCGTGGGCCTCGCGCCGGGAGTCGATCCCGCGTCGCACTTCGCCGCGCATCTGGCCGCGTTCGGGTGCGAGGTTCTGGTCCCGACACTCATCAGCCGCGACGACACGTTCTCGGGCAGCCCGGAACTCAACCGCTACACCAATCAGACTCACCGCGAGTGGGTCTATCGCTCGGCCTTCGAGATGGGCCGGCACGTCATCGGCTATGAAGTTCAAAAGGTGATGGCCGCCGT
>JAYTIB010000811.1:0-3166 GCA_043732205.1 Schlesneria sp.
CGTGTCCCGTGTCCTTCGGCCCGGGCCTGACGCTCGTCAACGAACAACTGCATTGCCGAAGCACCCGATGCCACGACATCGGACAGTTTGACCTGATACTCCTCATCCAGCCGCTCGTTCAATTGTTCGAGGGCATGCTGAAGATCCCGCACGCGGATCTCTTCGGAATGCCGCCGGTCCGACAACTCGCGGCGCTCCTTACGGACGGCGAGTTCCTGTTCCACCAGTTGACTCCGCTCGACGCGCAGTGCCAGCTTGCGGGCATGCAGCGCGGCGGCATCGGCCGACACCTGTTCGTTGGCGAGCAACTGTTCGTCGCGGACGGCGCGCGTGTTGAGCACGTTCAGGGTGATCTGCTGGCGCTTGGCCAGCGATGCCAGGCAGCGCCGGTCGGCCTCGTCATGCTGGGCCGCGCGCTGCTGCAATTCTCCGGTCAATCGCGATGATTGCGCCCGCAGCGCTTCCAGTCGCTCGCCCTGCTTGGCGAAATCGAGTTGATCCGCGGAATGCCGCTGCTCGACCTGCTGCAACCGGTGCTCGATCGCCAGCATGTCTTCGGTGCCTGCCGCCAGACTGACTTCCAGGTGATGCAGGGATTGTTCGGCCGTCGCGGCCTGCTCTTCCGCGGCCACCAGTTCCACCTGCCGCAGCCGCAGTTCGTTTTGCGCCGTGGTCAGTTGTTCGGCCAGCGATGTCCGTTCGCGCCGCAACCGGTCGAGCGTCTGATCCTGCGCCGCGAGGTCCGACTTCAGGTCGGCCAGACGCTGGTTGGCGTAATCGAGTTCCGCGGCGATCGATTCGAGCTCGCTGTCGGCACCGGTGAGCGATTGATAGACCGTCTGCAAGGTAGCCTCTTGCGATGAGATGTCACGGTCCAACGACTGCAGATCGTTCTTCAAGCGTCGCAACTCACTCTTGCGTGAGAACAGCGCGGTCTCACTGCGGATCGTGCCGACATGCAGCGTGCCGTTGGCGTCGAGCAGTTCCCCCTGCAACGTGACGAAACGCAATCCCCGTCCCGCACCCATCGCCAGACGGACCGCGTCGTCCATCGTTTTCACGACCCATGTGTCGGCCAGCAACGACGTCGCCAGTCCCGTCGTGCCGCGGTCGGACAGGACCAGTCCATCGGCGCGCGTGACCACTCCGGGCTCCTGCGAAAGATCCGGCAGACTGGCGGGATCGAGTTGCAGATGGACGAAGCGGGCATGCTGCACTGACTCGGGCATCGGCTGGCTGGCGGGTCGGTCCGGAATGGCGACAAACCCCACACGGTTCGTCAGCAGCACGGTCCCCTGATTCAAATAGTCGAGCAGCGCCTGATACTCGCGCAGGACGATCAGTTGGGCACGGGGGCCGAGTGCCACTTCCAACAGGGCGGCATGTTCGAGATCGACGTCGAGCAAGTCCGCCACGCTGCCGACGATCGTGTTCCACGGCGGATGGGGCGACGACCGGGCGCGGTTCAGAATGTCTTTGACGCCGATGCCGAGCCCCTCTTGGCGAAGCTCCAGATCTTCCAGCAGGCTCTTGCGGGCGAGGGCCGCGCTGCGGCGTTCGCGCTGTTCCGCCAGTCGTTGCTTGGTCTCCTCCTGCGCGCCCAGCAGTGACACGCGCCGCGACTGCGCCTCGCGCAGTGACTGCTGCGCGGCCGACTGACCGAGCATCGCCTCATCCACCCGGTGCAGACAACGGTCGCGTTCGAGTTCCTGTCCGGCGAGATCACCGTCGATTTGATCGAGCAGTGACGAGACCCTGGTTTGCGCCGACTGAACTGTCCCGATTTGCGTCCGCAACGTGGCGACCGTGTTCGCATTGGTGGAGACCATGCGGGTCAGTTCCAGACGCCGCGTCCGATCCTGTTCCATCTGTTCCCGCCGCGCTGTCAGATCCCGCGTGGCCGTTTGAAGCTGCTGGTCCTGGGCGGCGCACTGGTGCCGGTGTTCGGCATGAGCGATTTCAAAGTCCGCGAGTTGTTGTTGGTGCTGGGTGATTTCGTCCGCGGTCTCGTGCGCGCGCTGGCCGAGCACCAACTGCTGCTTGTGCAGTCGTTGCAGTTCCGTTTCCAGTTCCTGCAAACGCACGAGTTGGTATTGGATCGTGGTGTCGTGTCCAGCGATCACTTCACGACCGGCGGCATTGCGGCGTTCGACGCCGCGCAACTCGTCGTCCAGCTTGGACAGATCGGCGTCGAACGCGGCCTCGCGTGCTTCCAGTTCCCGATGCCGCTCGGTCAGTTCCTCCACGCGACCGGCGGAGGACGACAGTTGTTCGCCGACGAGATCCAGCTCGGCGGTCAAATGGCGGAAGTCGTCGGCGGACAGACCGAACCACCACTGCTTCAGGGCGACCGACACTTCGCGGTACTTCGCCGCCTTGGCCGCCTGACTGCGCGTCGAGTTCAACTGCGCTTCGACTTCATCAACGATGTCAGTCAGGCGTTCCAAGTTTTGCGCGACTCGTTCGAGCTTTCGTTGGGCCTCGACCTTGCGCGCCTTGAAGCGGCTGATTCCCGCGGCCTCTTCAAACACGGCCCGGCGGCTGGTGGGATTCGCCTGCAGGATCTGGTCGACCCGACCCTGCTCGATGATGCTGTAGGCGGACGTTCCCGCCCCGGTCCCCAGGAACAGATCCTTGATGTCCTTCAAGCGGGCCGTCGCCCGGTTGAGCAGGTATTCGGCATCGCCGTTGCGCCAGATCCGGCGGCCGATGTGGATTTCCTGCGCGTCGTTGGGAAGCCAGCCCGACGAGTTGTCGAACGTGATCGTGGCTTCGGCGTAGGCGCTCGGCTTGCGTCCGGCGGAACCGTTGAAGATGACGTCGGTCATCTCTTTGCCGCGCAGGCTCTTGGCGGACTGATCCCCGAGAATCCACTTCATCGCGTCGACGACGTTGCTCTTCCCACTGCCGTTCGGCCCGACGACACCGGTGATGCCCGTCGAGAAGTCGAACCGCGTGCGGTCGGCGAAGCTCTTGAAGCCGAACAGTTCGAGGGATTTAAGCATGACGCTGAAGTCGGGATCGGTGAGTGATTGGCGTCGGAAACGCGGTTGCCGGATGGCATCAAAGCCCGGCTCAAAAAAGCCGGGCTTCTGATCGGAGTCATTGTCAGGGGATTATCTGGAGTCACGCATCTCACGGTCAGACGGACAGCAATTGTCAGTTC
>JAYTIB010000812.1:0-8303 GCA_043732205.1 Schlesneria sp.
AACTGGATCTGGACCAGCCTGTATGAGAACAAGCCCTACGACCTGTTTGTACGGGAAATCATCACCGCGTCGGGCAACGCCGACGACAATCCGCCCGTCGCGTGGTATCGCGAAGTCGATCAGCCCAATGAGCAGGTCGAAGACGTGTCGCAGTTGTTCCTGGGTCTGCGAATCCAATGTGCCCGTTGCCACCACCACCCGTTTGAAAAGTGGAGTCAGGACGATTACTACGGCCTGGCGGCGTTCTTCAGCCGCGTCGGCCGCAAGAACATCATCGGTGGCAACAACCAGGTTCGCGACAAGCGGATCTTCGCGATCGACAACCAGGGCCCGGCCCAGGCTCGCAACGAACGCTCGGGCAAGATGCTTTCGCCGACGGGTCTCGGCGGACAACCGCTGACCCTGAAGGCCGAGGACGATCCCCGGATTCTGCTGGCCGACTGGATGTCCAACGCGCAGAATCCGTTCTTCGCCAAGGCCCTCGTCAACCGCTACTGGAAGCACTTCTTCAGCCGGGGCATCGTCGAGCCGGAAGACGACATGCGCGAAACGAATCCGCCCGCCAACCCCGAGTTGCTCGACCGTCTGTCCCAGCACTTCATCGCCCACAAGTTCGACCTGAAGGACTTGGTGCGCACGATCTGCAATTCGTCCACCTACCAACTCAGTTCGCTACCGAACGAGTACAACCTGAAGGACAAGCAGAACTTCTCGCGCTACTATCCGAAACGCCTGACGGCGGAAGTGCTTTACGATGCATTCCATCAAGTGACCGCCACCGGCCAGGCCTTTGGTAGCTTGCCGGCCGGAACCCGCTCGATGCAGTTGCCGGACCCCGGCATGGCCCAGAACGTCTACTTCTTGAAAGTGTTCGGCCAGCCCCAAGGGGACACCGCCTGTGAATGTGAACGGTCACAGGAAGCCAATCTGGCCCAGAGCCTGCACCTGCTCAACAGCAGTGAAGTGCAGAACAAGATCGCCGACGGCAATGGCCGCGCTGCCAAGTTCGCCGCCCAAAAGGAACGTTCCGACGAGGACAAGATCAAGGAACTGTACCGCTGGGTTTACAGCCGGCTGCCGGATGCCGACGAAACCAAGATCGCCGTGGCGCATCTGGAAAAGCACAAGGACAATTCGAAGATCGCCTTCGAAGACATCATCTGGGCGCTCGTGAACTCGAAGGAATTCCTGTTCAACCACTGACCTTCCGGACTGACCTGCCTGAATACCCCCGCAGAAGCCCGGTTGCCACATGAGCCGGGCTTCTGTCGTCTCCCCCGCCCCGCCCGCCGACGACCCGCCAACTTCGTTCATTAGGACTCGACCATGCGAAAGCGTGTTCCTTTCGACTGTCGCCGCGCCGCCCTCTGGCTGGTGATGCTCACCGGTTCGCTCGCGTTCTGCGGAACATCCGCACAGGCGCAGCTTCCCTCGACCCGGCTGTTTGCCGTCTTCCCGCCGGGAGGCCAATCGGGCACCGCCGTCGATGTGACGATCACCAACGGCTTGGAATTGGAAGAGATTCAGCGTCTGCTCTTCAGCCATCCCGGCATCGTCGCCGTGCCCAAGACGCAGGATGTGGGGGGCAAGCCGCAACCGGTGGCGAATCAGTTCGTGGTCACGATCGCGGCGGACGTCCCCGCCGGCAGCTACGACGTCCGCGCGGTCGGGTTCTACGGCATCAGCAATCCTCGCACGTTCGTGGTCGGATCGCGGAAGTCGATTAATGAGACCGAGCCCAACAACACGCGCGAGACCGCGTTCGCCGTTGAACTGAATCAAACGATCAACGGACGGGTCAACGCCGCGTCTGATGTCGACTGGTTCAAGTTCGCGGGCAAGGCGGGACAACGGGTCTTGGCAGACTGCCTCGCCCACCGCTTGGATTCCAAGCTCGACGTGAATCTAGAGATGTATGACGCCAACGGCCGGCGACTGGGCGTGGCCCGCAACACGCTCGTCAGCAAGGACGCGTTGCTCGACGTGACGCTCCCCGCCGATGGCGACTACTTCCTCAAGCTGAACGACTTTATCTACACCGGGAGTGAGGACCATCCGTACCGCCTCAACCTGACCACCGGGCCGTTCATCGATTTCGTCATGCCCCCCGCCGGTACGCCCGGTTCCAACAGCCAGTACACACTCTACGGCCGCAATCTGCCGGGGGGCCAACCGGCGAATCTCGCGCTGCGCGGGCGGCCACTCGAGAAGCTGACGGTCTCGATCCAATTGCCCAGCCAGGGCGATGCCTTCGATCCCAAGACCGTCATGGAACCATTCTCCGCCGGGATGGATGCCGTCCCGTACTCAATCGATTCCCCCAACGGACGCTCCAACCCGGTGATGATCTTCCTCAGTGGATCGGCACCCGTGCTGGAGGTCGAGCCCAACAACCTCGGAACCCAGGCGCAGAAGTTCGTCATTCCCGGTGAAATCGCCGGGCAGTTCCAGACGCTTGGGGATGTCGACTGCTACACGTTCGAAGCCAAGGTCAAGCAGACCTATTGGGTGGAGGTCATCGCCCACCGCGCGGGCTCGGCAACCGATCCGGTCATGGTCATTGACCAGGTCAAGTCGAATGAAAAAGGCGAAGAGACACTGACCCGGATCAGTGCCCTCGACGACGACGCGACGAACCCGCTGCCCAACCTGTTTGACACTCTCAGCGACGACAGCGCTGTCAAGTTTGTCGCTCCGGCCGATGGAACCTTCCGCATCACCCTGCGCGACCGCTACAGCTCCTCGCGCGGCGATGGTTCATTCGTGTATCGGTTGATCGTCCGCAACGAAACGCCCGACTTCCGCGTCGTGGCTGTCCCCACCGTGTTGGCTCCTCCGGCAGCGCGTCTGGCCGCTCCGTCGGGGATCACATTGCGCCGCGGCGACAACTTCCCAATCTTCGTGATGGCGATGCGTCGCGATGGTTTCACCGGCCCGATCACGATCTCCGCCGAAGGACTGCCGCCAGGCGTCTCGTGTCCCGAAGTGACATTGGGCACGACACCCACCAGCGGGATTCTGGTCTTCACCACCACCGAGGATGCTCCGGCGTTCGCGGGGTCCGTCAAGCTCGTGGCGAAAGCCCGCATTGAATCGCCGGCCGCCGTGGAAGCCGTGGCAACCGCCCAGGGCACCGCGAAGGCGGCCGTGGATGCGCTGGCGGCGGCGGACAAGGCCCTCGCCAAGCCAACCGAAGATCTCACCAAGGCCAATGAAGCCTTGACCGCCGCCAAGACGGAGCTCGCCGCGAAGACCGATGACGAAGGATTGAAGAAGAAGGTGACCGATGCCGAGGCGAAGGTCACTGCCGCCGCCGCCGCACACAAGACAGTGGCCGATGCGCGGACCGCGGCCGATCAGAAAGTGAAGGAGACGCAGGCCGCTCTGCAACAGGCGGAAGCCGCCCGGACCGCAGCCGCCAAAGAGGTCATGCACCCCGCCCGCTACGGCACCGTCCTGTGGAATGTCGCCCAAGCCAACCAGGCCGCCGAGGCCCGTGTGGCCCAGTCGATCGACCTGTCGGTGATTGAGGAATTGTCTCCGATCCAATTCGTCACGACCGTTCACAAGGTCGAGGCGAATCACAACCGGCAGATCCTCGTCCCGGTGAAAGTCGCACGCCGAAACGGCTTCGAGCTTCCGGTGAACCTCGCCTTTGCCGGCCAGCCACAGAACGCGCAGATCGAGGCCAAAGCGGTCCCCAAAGAGAAGTCCGACGAACTGCTCCGCATTTTCATTCCGCCGAACGCGCCGGTGGGAACCTACGTGATGTTCCTGACGAGCACGGCGCAGGTCTCCTACCGCAAGAACCCCGGCAAGGCGGACCGATTCAAGGCCGAATTCACCGCAGCCGAACTGGCGGCCACTGCCGCCGCTGAAGCATTGAAGAACGCGACGACCGCCAAGGACGCGGCCGTCAAAAAGGCGACTGACGATGCCGCGAATCTGAAGAAGACGACCGATGCCAAGGTGGCCGCGGACAAGGGACTCGCGGATGCCCAGACCGCAGAGAAAGCCGCCGCCGAAGCCCTGAAGACTGTCGGTGACAACGCCGACGCCAAAGCCGCCGCCGAAAAGAAACTGACCGAAGCCCAGGCGGTGGTCAAGACCGCCACCGACGCGCAAGCCGCCGCCGAGAAGGCCCGGGTGGAAGCCGAGGCGGCCTCCAAGCTGGCGGAAGCGGACAAGATGAAAACGGAAGCGGATGCCAAGGTGGCCGACGACAAGAACAAGGCGGCCATCGCCGAAAAAACCGCGGCCGACACGCGGTTCAAGGCGGCCGACACCTATGCCAAGGCGGCCAACATCGCGTTCAATCCGCATTCGACTCCCATCGTCATCACCGTCAAGGCGGCCCCCTACACCGTCACCGCCGTTCCGGCGGATGGCGGCAACATCAAGCAGGGCGCGAAGATTGAAGTGAAGTGCGAAGTCAAACGGCAAAACGGTTTCGTCGGCCCCGTCACACTGACCCTGCCGCTGCCACCAAACGTCACCGGCGTCAAAGCGGAACCGGTGGTGATCCCGGCGGATCAATCGGCGGGAACGCTCGTCATCGAAGCAGCGGCCGACGCCCCGGAAGCACAACTCGCCAACATGGTCATCCGCGCCGTCTCCCAATGGGAGGGCGAGGCGGCGGTCGATCAACCCGTGACACTCAAGATCGTGAAGTAGCATGGCGAACTGAAAGGAGAATCGATCATGCAATTGACAGCCGAACAGGTCCAGTCAATCCGCGCAGGGAAAGCGATCCGCGTTGACGACTCCGAAATTGGCGACACTTGCATCGTGGTCCTCGCCAAGTCCGTTCCAATTCTGTGGCAGGACGATGCGGCGGGCTTGCCGATGGAGGTCGTTTCGCAACTCGTCGATGATGCCATGAAGGAATACGACGAAGGCGATCCACTCCTCTCCCTTTATCAAGAGATGCGGCCGTGAAACGGGGTGATATCGTGATGGTTGATTTCCCCTACAGCGATGGCCGTCAGGCGAAGGTGCGTCCCGCCGTCGTCGTACAACATGATCGTTACAACCAGATGTGGTCGAAGACGGTCGTGGCCCTGGTCACCGGCAACATCAAGCGACAACACGATCCGGCACACTTGTTGGTTGATCCCAGGTCCGACCCGGGCACAGGATTGTGGGCGCCTTCACTCGTCTCCTGCCCGAACCTGTACACCATCGATCAGAAGGCGATTCTTAGGCGGCTGGGAGAATTGTCAGAGCCGTTGCTCGCCCAGCTTGATGACTATTTGATTGAGGCACTCGGAATCACACGCGGCTGACCAGCTGCTCGGCAACACAATCCAGATTTATCCATTCAGTACTGTTCACCCACACAGAGGTTCCGCCATGCGGATTGCGATTCCCACGCTCCTGTTTGTACTCACCACATCGCTGGTCTCCGCCCAGGAGGCCCCGAAAAAGGCGGGCGCGATCCAGCCGGCCGCCGTCACTCTCGGCCGGCCGGTGGAATTCGAGAAGGACATCCAGCCGATCCTCGACGAGAAATGCGTGGCCTGCCACAACGTCGCGATCGCCGAAAGCAAGCTGATCCTTGAAGACGTCCCCGCGATCCTCAAGGGGGGCAAGCGCGGCCCCGCGGTCGTGGCCAAGGATCCCGAGAAGAGTCTGATGTACCGCGTTGCATCGCGGTCGGTCGACCCGGTCATGCCGCCTCTCCCAAACAAGGTCTCGGCGGCCGCGTTCACTCCGCAGGAACTCGGACTGCTCCGAAAGTGGATCGAAGAGGGGGCCGTGCAGGGGATGGGGTCCGGCACGACCGTCGTCCCGTGGCAATCGGTCCCCGCGAATCTCAGTTCGATCTACAGCGTCGGGTTGTCGACGTGGGGTCGCTGGGCCGCCTGCGGCCGGGCCAATCAGATCGACGTGTACAACGTCGCCACCGGTGAGTACGTCGCGCGCCTGCAAGACCCCGCGCTGCTGACGATCAAGCAGGGGGACAAGCCGTTCTATCCGCTCGGTGCCGCCCACCGTGACTTCGTTCACGCGCTCGCCTTCAATCCCCAGGAGAACATCCTCGCGTCGGCCGGCTACCGCGAGGTGAAACTGTGGCAGCGTTCCAGCAATGTTCAGCGCGGTGCGTACGCCGAAGAGGCCGCGGCCACCGCGCTGGCCGTGTCGCCGGATGGCAAGTGGTTGGCGATCGGCCGCGCCGACAACTCGATCAAACTGCAAAGCCTCGCTGATGCCAATGCGAAGAAAGTCCTCGCGGGTCACACCGGACCGGTCGCGGGACTTCAGTTCTCCGCCGATTCGACCAAGCTCTTCAGTGGTGCCAAGGACAAGTCACTCCGCCTGTGGAACGTGGCTGATGGACAGCAGGCGGGGATTTTGGAAACACCGCAGGAAGTGACCGCCGTTGCGTTGAACTTGGACGGCACGCGGATCTTCTCGGGCCATGCCGGTGACTTCATGATTCGCGGCTGGGCCGTTCCGTTCGAGGCACCCAAGCCGGCCGAAGGGGACAAGGCCGCCGAACCGGTCAAGCCCGTCGTTGAAATGAAGGGACACACCGGTCCGGTCAGCGCGCTGTCGCTGCTGCTTCCCACCGGAACCCAACTGGTCTCGGCCAGTGCCGATGCCACTTGGCGCGTCTGGGAAATCGCCAATGGCACCGCGGTCCGCAATCAGAACCACGGTGCCCCGATCACGGGATTGTCGGTCAGGTCCGACGGTCTGTTCGTCGTCACCGCCGGTGGTCCGAATGCGCGCCTGTGGAAGATCGACGGCAATCCCGTGATCGAGATGAAAGGGAACATCAGCGCCCAGCGCAACGTCCTGAAGATCACCGATGACGACTCAGTGGCGAAGTCGCGGGTCCAATTGGCCGACGCGGGCTTCAAAGCGGCCGAAAAGAATTTCAAGGAACGGGAAGACGCGACGAAGAAGGCGGTCGCAGCCAAGACCGCGATGGAGAAGGCGCTCAATGAAGCCAAGCCGAAGGAACAAACCGCGCTGGCCGCCGTCGCCGCCGCCAAGAAGGAATTGGAAGCCAAGCCGGAAGACGCCGCTCTGAAGAAGAAAGTCACCGACGCCGAAGCCGCCGCAGCCAAAGAGACTGACGCGGTGAAGAAGGCCCAGGATGCGTTCGACTCCGCAGCCAAGACGGTCGTGCAATCCGAGAAGGGACAACAATCGGCCGACGAGCAGCAGAAGCAGGCCAAGGTTCTGTTCGACACCGAGACCGCCGCCGGCAAGGCGGTTGAAGCGGTGTTCACCCAGGCCAAGGCCGAGTTGCCCGCGGCCGATGCCAAGCCGGTGAAGACCGCCACGTTCATCGGCAACACGATCGCCACCGCCGGTGACGACGGCACAATCCGTCTGTGGAGCGGTTTGAACGGCCGGGCTCTCGAAGAACTCGTTGGCCACAAGGCACCCGTCGGTTTGCTCGCGGCCGGACCGAACAATCTGCTGGTCGGCGCGAGCGACGACAAATCGGTGATCGCGTGGGACGCCAACCCCGCGTGGAAGCTGATCGCCACGCTCGGGCCGCCCGCCGAGAACGTGCTCGATCTGGCGAAGTCGCAGTTCGTCAGCCGGGTTCTGTCGCTGGCGTTCAGCCCCGATGGCAAGCTGCTCGCCACGGGGGGCGGCGATCCATCACGCAGTGGTGAACTGATCCTGTGGAACGTCGAGACCAAGGCGGTCGTCCGCAACCTCGTCGATGCCCACAGCGACACCGTGTTCGGCATCGAGTTCTCACGCGACGGCAAGCACATTGTTTCGGGGGCGGCCGACAAGTTCGTCAAGCAGTTCGAAGTCGAAACCGGCAAACTGGTCCGCGCATACGAAGGCCACACGCATCACGTGCTGGGTGTCAGTTGGAAGGGTGACGGCAGCCGCATCGCCAGCGCCGGTGCCGACAACGCGATCAAGATCTGGAACGTCGAGACGGGTGAACAACACCGCACGATCCAGAACTACACCAAGCAGGTGACCTCGATCCACTTCATCGGAGCGACTGACAACATCATCAGCGGCGGCGGTGACAAGACCGTCAAGATCCACCGCGCCAACGACGGCGGCAACGTCCGCAACTTCGCCGGCATGCCCGATTTCGTCTACGCCGTCGCCTGCACCCGCGATGAAGCGATCGTCGTTGCGGGAGGCGAAGACGGTGTCTTCCGCGTCTGGAACGGCACCAACGCCCAGGAGCTGTTCAAGTTCGAACCGCCCAAACCGCCCGGCGACCCGGCCCAGGCGAAAGCGAACTGACCGGTCGCTCACACAACTTGTCGATGGACATTCAGCAGCCCAAGGCAGCACCGATGCCTTGGGCT
>JAYTIB010000813.1:0-8301 GCA_043732205.1 Schlesneria sp.
TCGGCCTCCTTGTGCTGATGACCATCATCGCGGCACCGCACGGCGTGTTGGCGTCCGTGGATGACGGCGAGCCGCCCCCCGTGGCGGACGCTCAGAACAACGGGGACTTCAATGTCAATGAGGCCAACTTCGACCAGTGGATCTTCCAGGGGAGCGGCAATGCCGCCGCCGGTCACGCGCGGATCAAGTCGCATCTCAAGTTGAAGCTCGACGAACTCGCCCGCGTCTGCAATCTGGCTCCCGACCAGCAGCAGAAGCTGACACTCGCCGGACATGGCGACATGAAGCGGTTCTTCGACCAGGTCGAAGAGGTGCGCAAAAAGTTTCTGGAAGTCCGGAACGATCAGCAGCGGTTCAACCAGATCTGGCAGGAAATCAACCCCCTGCAACAGAAGCAGGCGGCGGGACTGTTCGGCGACTCGTCGATGTTCGCGAAGACGCTGCGAAAGACGCTGACCGAGGAACAGCAGGCCAAGTACCAGGTCGTCGTCGATGAACGCCGCCGGTTCCGTTACCGGGCGATGATCGAAGTGTCGTTGGTCTCGCTCGAAAGTACCGTCGCCCTGCGTCACGATCAGCACGAGGCGATCCTCAAGCTGCTGGTCGAGGAAACGCAGCCACCGCTGATGTTCGGACAGTACGACAGCCATTACGTGATGTATGCGCTGTCGAAGCTGCCATCGCAAAAACTGAAACCGCTGGTGGATGACCGGCAATGGCAACTGCTGCAGCAGCAGATGCAGCAGGGGCGCGGCATGGCGGGATTCCTGGCCCAGAACGGCGTCATTGATGCGTCGACGGTCCGGGCGGGCGCGGCCGTGGGGATCCTCGGTGTCTTCTTCGGCGAACCCGCCCCACCGGGCCGCTTCGACCGGGTGCGGGCCGTGCGCATCAAGGTCGACGCGCCGGCGAATGCCCTCGAACCTGAAAACCGCCGGAACAAGGTGCAGCCATGAACCGCGAACATTCTTCGGTGCCGCATTGCCTGTCCCCGTCGGAGCGCATGGCCGCGCGCCGATGGCAACATCGTTGGACGGGATTCGCACTGGTTGGCATGACGCTCGGCCTGATTGCGATTCCGTCGAAGGTGCCGGCGCAGCCCCCTTCCGTCCGGACAGGCGATGTCGTCCCGCGCGACGTGCGCGAGATCTACGACCGCGGCCTTCAGTACCTGGCGAGCACCCAATCCGAGAATGGCGACTGGACTGGCGGCGGCCAGCAGGGGCCCGGCACGACGGGACTCGCGCTGATGGTCTTCCTGGCGTCGGGTGAAGACCCGAACTACGGCATCTACAGCAATCACGTCCGGCGGGCGCTGCGAAACATCATCTCACAGCAGAATGCCGGGACCGGGTTCTTTGGCAACAGCATGTATCACCACGGCTTCGCGATGCTGGCGCTCTCCGAGGCGTACGGGACAGTCGATGACCGGAACCTGTGGACGGGCTCGGAACCGAACCGGCGTTCGATCGGCGTCTCGCTCGAACTGGCGGTGCGTGCCGCGATCACATCGCAGAAGAAGAACTCGGTCGGCGGCTGGCGGTACTCACCCGACAGCACCGACGCCGACACGTCGGTCAGCGGCTCGGTGCTGGTCGGCCTGCTCGCCGCGCGCAACGCCGGCATCGAAGTGCCCGACGAAGTCATCGACAAGGCGATCCACTATTACACGTCGATGACCTCGGACCAGGGACAGGTCGGGTATTCGGGCGGCTTCGGCGGCTTCGACGAATCGTTCGCACGCATCTCGATCGCGACCCTGTGTTATGCGGTCGCAAGGCGCAAGGATCTCAAGCAGTTCAAGGCGACGCTGGCTTATCTGTCGAAGCGGATCGAAACGTCATCGCAGGACCACTACGCGGAGTACACGCGCTACTATCAGGCCCAGGCGCTGTTTCAAGGGGACGTCGTCGCGTGGGAGAAATGGAACAAGCTGCTGGTGCGGCAACTCAAGGCCAGCCAATTACCGGACGGCAGCTTCCGCAGCCAGTTCGGCGCACCGATTGGCACGTCGATGTCGCTGCTAGCCCTCGCCCTGAACTACCGCTTCCTGCCGATCTACGAACGATGAGGTGACCGAGAGGGCGCGGTTTGCGGCGAATGGTCCAGGCGGGCGGCAAATGAAAGTTTCTCCACTTACAAGCACGACGCGCAAGCGAGTGTGTCTGAAAACTCACTCACTCACTCACTCCCTCCCGCGCTTGCTCACTTGCTTGCGCCGCGTGCTTGTATGCCGATTCCTGCCGGTCGCCCAAGAGGTTCCTACGGAAAGATTGTGATGAGCAAATCCTGCCTGCGAGCCATCGTTTCACTGCCGTGGCTCGTCTGTTTCTTGGCGGTCGGCCTGTCGGCAACCACGCGTGCGGCGGAGCCAGCGGATGCCGCGACGGGGGCCGTGATGCATCTCATCAACGGCGATTTCGTCGCGGGGCGGTTGGTGGACTCCGCGACCGGTGACGGTTTGGCGTGGCAGTCCCCGGCGTTCACCGCGCCGTTTCAGTTTTCGACCCGGGCGGTCGTCACCGTGCAATTCCCGATTCCGGCCAAGCTGACTCAGCCCGACGGAGCCTATTGCTTTGAACTGGCGGGTGGAGACCTGCTCTTCGGTGCGCTAGTGGCCTTGCAGGGAAACGAAGCGGTGCTTGATGTGCCGGGATTGGGACGGCTGCATGTCGACCGGACGATCCTGCGGCGGATGTACCGCTGGCAGGGGGGAACTGAATTGTTGTTCCACGGTCCGAGCGGTCTGAAGGGCTGGCAGATGTCGGGCACCGCCAAGGGGTGGCGCGAGGAGGCCGGCAATCTGGTTTCCGACCGGGCGGGCGCGATCCTCCGCCGCGACTTCGGCCTGCCGCCGCAGGCACGGATCGAGTTTGAAATCTCGTGGAAGGACAAGGCGGATTTTGAGCTTGCCCTCGGCGTGGGTGACTCCAAATCAGTGCAGCGCGCGTTCCGGTTCGAGGTCTGGGAGAACCATCTCGTCGCCCAGCGCGAGACCGAGCGCGAGGCCGATCTCGCCAGCCTGCAGCCGGTCAAGCCGGGAGCGGGCCGGGTCCATTTGCAGGCGTTCCTGGATCAGCAGAAGGGGCAACTGTTGGTCTTCTCCTCCAACGGAAAACAGTTGGCGGATCTGACGGTTGTCGGCGCGAAGGCGCAACCGCTCGGGGGATTGCAACTCACCAACAAGTCCGGCGACATCCGGTTGGAACGGCTCAGCATCGGTCGCTGGAACGGCGAGTCACCGCGACCGGTCGACGCGGAAAAGTCGCGGCTGCACGGGACTGATGGTTCGATCACGTATGGTCAACTCCAGTCGTACGACGCGGCCCGGCACGAGTTCGTGGTGGCGGGTAACGGCACCACACAGAGTGTTGCCGAGGACAAGGTACAGGACGTGTTCTTCTCGCAGGACAACGTGGTGACCGCGCGGTCGCTGCGGGCCGTCGGTCTCAACGGTCAGCGCATCAGCGGCGACTTGGTGAAGGTCGAGCAGAACAAGGTCTGGTTGAAGTGTCCGGGCATTCGCGAGGAATTGCCGTCGCCCGTCGAGACGCTGCAGGCCCTGATGGGACTCGACCCGCGGGACGTCGCGCTCGCAACGGTTCCGCGCGCCGAACCGGTTCTTCCCGCGGGACGGTTGGAACTCGACGGAACCGTTCTGCACGGCGGCCTGGTGGAAGCGGGGAAGGACAACGCCAATGGCTTGGTCTGGAAGCCGGCGCAGGGCAAGTCGCCGAGTCCGCTCAGGCCGGGAGTGTCGGCGCGCGTTGTCTATCGCGATCCGCCGCCGAAGGCACAGACTGTCCCGCAGGCCAATGTGACTCGCATGGTTCGCGTCATGCCGCAGGCCGGGGTCGCGCGCGACGTTCAGACTCTGGTGGGTGGCGCAGGCGCTCCGGACACGTCACCCAAGCCGAAGGCCAAGAAGCCCGTCCTGCACCTCCGTTCCGGTGACACCATCCCGTGCGACTCGGTCACCATCGAAGAGACCGGCGTCACGTTCGCGGCGGCGATGACCGATGCCACGTTCATCCGCCACGACCAGCTCAAGGTGCTCGAACTGGTCCCCAACGCGGCTCCGGTTCAGATCCCGAAGACGAAGAAGGAACGGTTGCTGATGCTGCCCCGCATGCAGCGCGACAACCCGCCCACGCAACTGATCCGCTCCGTCGACGGCGACTATCTCCGCGGCCGCATCCTGTCGATGGACGAGCAGCAGATCCGCGTCGAAATCCGCCTCGAAGAGAAGACGCTGCACCGCGACCGCGTCGCCCGCATCATCTGGCTGCACGCGGATGAGATGAGCGGCACGGCCAAGCCCGAGGCCGCCCCGGATCAGCACGTCGGCACCCGCGTGCAGGCCCTGGCGGAACACCGCGACTCCAAGGCGTCGTCGAGCAAGAGCGATGAACGTATCCAATTGAAATTGTCGGAGAAGTCCGACTTCGCCTTCAAAGACAGCCCGCTGGGTGATGCACTGACATTCTTGGGAACACATCACGACATCAACATTGTGCTCGACACTCAGGTGCTGACGGAGGCCGGTATCGGCGATCCGAAAGTCACACTGAAGGTAGAGCAAGTAGCGCTACGGAGCGCATTGCGGCTGATGCTGAAACCGCTGAATTTGGACTACGTGATCGAAGAGGAAGGGCTGAAGATCACGACGGTGGCCAACGCCGCGAAGATCATGAAGTCCATGGCGTCTCGTGGACTGGGAACCGACGGCAACCGGCTGACGTTCGTCGCCGAGCATCTTGCGGGAACGATCCTGTCAGGCCGCAGTGAACTGCTGGGGGTCTGCCGGATCGATCTCCAGAAGATCGACCAATTGCTGATCGGCCCGGCCATTGAGGACAACGCCGCCATGCTGGCGTTTCACCAATGGAGACTGAAGGCGTCCGTCGATCCACTCGCCGCCCGCGAGGACGGTGACGGGGCGGGCGACGGCGCGGAGGGTCAGGATTCGGCACTCGTGGGCAAGCCGGCACCGGACTTCGAACTGGATCTGCTCGACGGAAAGAAGTTCCGCCTGTCCGAGCACAAGGGCAAGATCATCGTGCTCGACTTCTGGGCCTCGTGGTGCGGCCCCTGCCTCCAAGTGATGCCGCAGGTCGACAAGGTCGCGGACGAGTTCGCAGACCGGGGGGTGGAACTGGTCGCCGTCAATCTGGAGGAGACCGAGGATCGCATCCAGGCGGCGCTCGACCGGCTGAAGCTCAAGATGACCGTCGCCCTCGACCGCAACGGCCGCACTGCCGAGAAATACGGCGCGACATCCATTCCGCAAACAGTCATCATCGACCGCAACGGCAAGGTTGTCCGCCTGTTCGTCGGCGGAGGCGCCCGATTCGGCGACCAACTCCGCGCCGCACTCGAAGCCGTGCTGGCGGACAAGACCGACAAGAGCGAGTGAATATGGACCGGCGCTGTTGCTGCGCGGCCATCGGTGAAACGTTTAGCCGCAACGCCAACGGCGTGCGTGCGATCAACGGTTGGCCCACGTTTGCTCCCACGCCGATGGCGTTGGGGCTAAACGTTGTTCTCGGCACGAACCTTCTCAGCGGCCGGATCGGTCTCTACACTGTCCGCACTCTTGAGCCGGAACGGCGAACCGCCGTTGGCAGCGCGTGTCAGACTCGGACACGTTGCACGCTCACTCCACACCTTCCCAGCCTGCGAACCAACCCACCATGCCCCGTTACGACGCCAAGCGCATTGAACCCAAATGGCAGGCTTTTTGGGAGGAATTCCAGACGTTTCGGGTCGGTGCCATCGATCCCGCCAAGCCCAAGATGTACGTGCTCGACATGTTCCCGTATCCGTCGGGGGCCGGGCTGCACGTGGGACATCCCGAGGGCTACACGGCGACCGACATCGTCTGTCGGTACAGTCGGATGCGAGGCCAGCAGGTGCTCCATCCGATGGGCTGGGATGCGTTCGGGCTCCCCGCCGAAGAGTACGCCATCCGGACGGGGACTCATCCGGCCGTTACGACCGCGAAGAACATCGAGACGTTCAAGCGGCAACTGAAGTCGCTCGGCTTCAGCTACGACTGGTCGCGCGAGTTCGCCACGACCGACCCCGACTATTACCGCTGGACGCAGTGGATCTTCCTCCAACTGTTCGACACGTGGTACGACGCCGAACACACGTGGACCGGCCCCGACGGCGTGACGCGCACGGGCAAGGGGCGGCCGATTGCCGAGTTGCCGATCCCCGCCGACGTCGCCTCGCAGGGACAGGAGGCGGTGCGGCGCTATCAGGACAAGCACCGATTGGCCTATCAGCACGAGGCCCCCGTCAACTGGTGTCCCGCGCTCGGGACGGTCCTCGCCAATGAAGAGATCATCGACGGCAAGAGCGAACGGGGCGGACATCCCGTCGAACGAACGCCGCTGCGCCAGTGGCTGCTCCGCATCACGGCCTACGGCGACCGCCTCGCCAACGAACTGGAAGACCTCCACTGGCCCGAGTCGATCAAGCTGATGCAACGCAACTGGATCGGCCGCAGTGAGGGGGCGGAGGTCGATTTCTGGATCGGCGAGGGACAAGGGCTGAGGGGCAAGGGACAGAATGAAGTCCCCGCTTCTCCCCCGCCCCTCAGCCCTCAGCCCTCAGCCAGCTTCAACGACTGGAAGTCCTCCCGCGCGAAGTCCGGTTTCCCGAAGGAGCCGTCGAACGACGTCCTCCGCATCTACACGACTCGCCCCGACACGCTGTTCGGGGCGACGTACATGGTTCTCTCGCCCGAGCATCCGGCGGTGGATCGCCTCACCACGCCCGAGCGGCGAGCCGCCGTCGATGCCTATCGCCAGCAGGCGGCGATGAAGAGCGACCTCGACCGGACAGACCTCGCCAAGGACAAGAGCGGTGTCTTCACGGGCGGCTACGCAATCAACCCGATCAACGGTGAGCAAGTTCCCGTCTGGATCGCCGACTACGTCCTCATCAGCTACGGCACAGGAGCTATCATGGCCGTACCGGCGCATGACAAACGAGACTTTGAGTTCGCGAAGAAGTATCGAATTGAGATTCGAGCAGTCGTGATGCCAGATGAGGCGTGGGCCAGTCTTCACGGGAAGAGGATCCGTTTGACGGAAGACCTCGCGCAACTACAGGAGAAACTCTACGACGCCTTGGCTGAGGGCAGCACCGCGATTGGACCGATCGAAGATATTCTGCGAGAAGGAGGGTGGGATCGTCCCACAGTCCGAGCCGCATTGCAGGGAGCATTTGTCGAACATCCAGAATGGTTTGATGAGCCGTTCACTGACGAGCGATTTGCCGTGAACAGTCAGCAATACAACGGCGTGGCTACAGGCGAGTTCAAAGTCCGAATCACAAACGATCTCGCGACTGCGGGTCTTGGCCGCAAAGCCGTGAACTACCGCCTGCGCGATTGGCTCTTCTCGCGGCAGCGGTACTGGGGCGAGCCGTTTCCGATCTGGCATGAACTCGACGCGAGCGGGCAGCCGACCGGGTTGATGCGGGTGGACGAAGAGGCTTCGCTTCCCGTGCGGCTTCCCGAGATGGCCGACTTCAAACCGACGGGGACGCCCGAGCCGATGCTCTCGAAGGCTCCCGCCGACTGGCTGTTCCAGACGGCTGCCGACGGCGTGCGGCTAAAGCGCGAGACCAACACGATGCCGCAGTGGGCCGGCTCGTGCTGGTACTACCTGCGGTTCGCCGATCCGAAGAACGACCAACAATTCCTCGACCCGGCCATCGAAAAGGCGTGTCTCCCCGTCGATCTCTACGTGGGCGGAGCCGAGCACGCAGTGCTCCACCTCCTCTACTCACGCTTCTGGCACAAGGTGCTGTTCGATCGCGGACTGGTCTCGATGTGCGAGCCGTTCCAGCGGCTGGTCAACCAGGGAATGATTTTGGGGGAGATGGAACATACCGTGTTCTATGACATGGAAACCAAGACGTTTTTCAACCCCAAAGATGTCGTTGTAGTCGAAGTGGAAGGTAAGCGTCATTTTGAAATGAATGGCAAAAGAGTTGGTCGACTGACAACCGTAGATGGCAATGTCGTCAAGAGTGGTGATTGGGTCGAATTCTGGAGTCACAGTGGCTCCGTCATATTCGGTGAAGGTGTTAAAACGGGCGACTTTATTGGCAAATGTCCGGCACAGTGGGTTGAGTCGCGAGCCAACAAAATGTCGAAGTCGCGCGGGAACGTCATCAATCCCGATGTGGTCGTGGACGAGTTCGGAGCCGACTCGCTGCGGCTGTACGAGATGTTTATGGGGCCACTCGAAGCGGTGAAGCCGTGGAGCATGAAGGGGGTCGAGG
>JAYTIB010000814.1:0-21597 GCA_043732205.1 Schlesneria sp.
CCGAAGTGCCGCAACCAAGAACATTTTCAGTCTGAGGGCAACCGGCACTTTTGCGGCGTCTGCAAAAAGTTCTTCGTGAGTCGGACGTTGACGCCGGTCGAGTATAGGAATCACAAACTGACCACACCCATATCGACCAGATGACGACGCGCGACAACCAAGGCCGCTTGCCAATTTCGGCGGCGGCAAGTTTTCTCGAATTGAAGGAATACGACGATGAGCATTGCAGAATTTACGGGCAATCTGAAAACAGCGCAGCAACACCGACACGAAGCCCGGTCCGAGACGTTCGAGTCACTCGCGCGGCAGGTGGCCGACGGCGCGGCACTCGACCCCGATGAAGTGGCGGACCAACTCGACCAGCTTGAGCGGACGGCGGAAGAACTGGCGACGGCGGCACAACTCATCGTCGATCGGCGCGCGTGGGCGACACACCTCGGCAAAGACGCCGAATTGCACGCGGAACACAACGCGCTGTGCGCCGAAGAGCAATCGGCGAACGAGGATCTTGCTGAGACCATTCGGCAGGCCAAGTTTTCGCACGCGCAGAAAGTCACGCCGCTTCAGTCGCGGATCGTGACCATCGCGTATGCGCGGGACTCAGGACAAACCGCACGCAACCGGCTGCTCGCAACGTCGCCCCTGCGCGAACGGCTGGCAAAGCTCTCTGGCGAACGCGGCGCGCTCGCCATCGCGTTGCAGGGTGAATTGGCGCGCCAGTTGAGGCACGCCCTGCCCGGAGTCGCAACGGGCAATGCCCAAGCCGAGATCGCGCGCACCCAAGCGAAGGTCGACCAACTGGCCGTCGAGATCGAACAACTCGAACGAGAGGCGTTGGTTCCATGAACGCCATTCACTGGGCGGACGAACATTCACGATGGTTGCAAGACCGGTTCCCTGAACTCGGCGGGGGGCCGGTCTACATCCGCACGTCCAACGAAGTGCCGACAATCGAACGAGTGCCGCGCGCCCTGGCTTGGACCTCCGCGGCACTCGACGTGCGAATCCGTCCGATCCTTCAACCGCGTGGCCAGTGGTTCGGTCGAGGGCTCGCCATCATGGTTGAGCAGGTTGACCGATTCTTCGCGATGACGTGGCCGGAGCAGTTGGGGATTCTCACTCACGAGACGGCTCACCAGTTCGATTCGTGGGACTCCCCGCAACGGCGAGACGACTTCCGGTGGACTGAGGAAGACGAGTGGCTCACGCATGACGCGAACATCGACCGCATCTGCGCGGCACTGGGGATGCCGCCGATCACCGATGAGGAAACCGAACCCATCAACCACGGATCGACATTCACACGGGCGGCACTTCATGCGTGGTGGCGCTGCCGATCGGAATTCAGCATCGACGAAATGCACGTCTTCGCCGACGTCTACGGCAGTCCCGACTTCGATGAGGCGTTCTCATCGCTTCGCAGTGAACTGGATGAAGGCGGCAACATCGTTGACGTGATGCGGACACCGATGCCGGAGAAGTTCGCGAAGCTGTGGTCATGACATTGGTTCCCGCCGCGCCGTGTTCGGGAGTCAAGCCCCCGACCCCGGCGACGGCGGTTTTCTCACGATCACTTACCGGTCCGCCATCACCTGATGCGCGGGCCGTTTTCGTTGGTGGACGGTTCGCCACGACTGCGGCTGGCGAGCGATCGGCATCAGTCGCGACCGTCGGGCCGGACACCGGGAACGACGCGGCACCGACGATCCTACGCGGCCGGACGGTTCATGGTGCTGGTCGATCACCGGGTGACACCGAAGAGCAAGTTACAATGCCGGGTGTCGCGACACCTGCAAAGGGTGTCGAACCGTTGTTTGTGGTTATGTTCTGGTGTCGGCAAGAAGTTGCCGATATACTACAAAACAGGCACAATTCCACGTTTTGCGAGAGACTGCCGGGAGCTATTAAAAGTCCGTTGCTCTACCGACTGAGCTACGCACTCCGAGCTTGTTTTGGCGGGGTTTCTTGCAATTCCCGATGGCCAAAGCGGAATCTGACACCAGCGATTGACACCCGCCGAACCACCCGATGCCACGCTGACCGGGGAATCGCACACCACGAAACCTGCGAATCCAGCAAGGCCGAAAAAACCTTGCCCCGAGTTTCCGCTCCTTCCCAATGCGACCAAGCGACACGCCAGGAAGAGACACGGAACGATGCAGGACTCCGGCCCGTCGGGCAACCCCGACGCGGCGGTGGCGAAGTATCTTGTCGAGCGGGACAGATTGCAAGCTGGTATGCCCCGCCCTTGAGTTCCTCCGCCACTCGCAACGCCCCCTTGCCCAATGAGATGCCCGCTTGACGAGCGATATTCAACCGGTTCTCGCCGCGCAGATTGTGGAGGTCATACGGATCGAGATTCCCTTGGGCTCCCGGCAGAAACATCGCCAGACAATCGTCGCCGAGTTCTTGTTCGGCGGAATCGACCATCGCACCGGGGAAGTCGCGCGAGACAACTCTGGCTCCCATCTGCGCGACCGTGTGGCAGGCGTCATGCACCGCGAAGGCTCGCGGCTTGCCCGACGTGACTTCGACTCGGATGTGGCCGGATACTTTCGGAGACGCCTTCGCGTTACTTCTTCAACGCCGCCGCCGTTTCTTGATGCTGCGCCCACGCGGTTTCTTGCAGTGTCTTGGCGACTTCCGCCGGGATGGCATCGGGTGCAGCGAGACCGATGGGGCTCCGTTCGGTCAGCACGCTGTAGATCATGCACGAGTAGAGATATGAGCCCCACAGGCCCGGATGAGCGCGGTCTTTGGCGAAGAGACTTTCGAGTCGCTCGGCCGGGGGCTTGTCGCCGAAGTACCGGATGTAGGCATGGCTGGCGTCAACGATCGGCACTCCGAGTTCCTTCCCCATCGCGAAGTGCAGGCCATGCTGCCGCTCGAAGCCTTGGGGATAGTCGCTGAGAATCGACGCGGTGCCGAACAACAGCGTCTTTGAGCCACTCTCTTTGATCAACGCGTGGAACTGCCGTGCGTAAGGTTGAAACGCCGGCTCTTGCACATGGTAAATGTCTTGCAAGACGACGTAGTCCCACGCGCCGCTCGCGATCATCGCGCGGGCCGTCCCATCGCCCGTCCCGGCATCCCAGTGCGATCGCAACGACGCGCCCCCTTTGATGCAGCCGCCGACCTTGATCGGGCGACCCCCCTTGTCCGACGCGGCGAGCTTCTCCAGCAGTTGGTTGCCGACGATCGTCGGACACTGACTGTTGCCAATCAGCAAGACGTGGATCGGCTTCGGCGGCTCGTCAGCCCCGGCCGTGGTCAAGGCCACGCAGGCCACGAACAACGCGATGGCACGGCGGATCGACAGCATGTTCACGGGGAGTTTCCTTGGTGTGAGACGTGAGGGGTCGGGTGTTCGGTTTTTCGGAATTGGCGGGAATCGAGTCCCGTTCGCGAAGGACGCTTCCTTCCCGCTAATTTCGAACAACCGAACACCTGACCCCGGTTCTACTGGTGAGTTTGTCGCCCGCGAGTGCCAGTGGCCCCGGCCTTGAACAGCAGTATCTTGGAGTGGTGACGACTTCCGGAGTCCACATCCCCTGACCAAGACCACTGGCGAGCGAAGCCCCTCGCCAGTGGCACCCGGCGCGGGATAACCGATGACGCAAATCGCCTCCATTCCAGTCTACATCCACCGACCCAAAACAGACGCCGCTCTCACGGATTTGCAACCGGTTCGACGGTGAGACTGCGGATTCGTTTTCCGTCGACGGAGTTGTAAATCTCGAACTTGGAACCTGCGACAAGAATGGTCTTGCTGTCGGGGGAAAAACCGATCAAGCGTCCCGTCCTCGAATGTCCAATCACGGCGATTTCTGCACCTGTCTGCATGTCGTACAAACCGAACTCTGGATCGACTTCTTTGTTTCCGACAGGCCCTGGCCCTCCCCCCCCCGTAATTGCCAGACGGCTGTTGTCGGGACTGACGATCGCAGAGCGTTGATGGTATTTGCCTCCCCGAGCACCCGTGATCGCGGTTCCGGACTCAAAATCCCAAATCTTGATCGCGCCATCGGTGGGAAATCCCATAAATTTGCGGCCATCGTGCGTCCATGCGCCATCCGAAAAGCCATCCAGTATTGCTCGAAGCTCCGTAGAGACGGATCCGACTCGATGTCGAAACGTGAGATCTTCCCCCTTCCCATTTCCCTCGACAAACCGAAGGACGCCAATGCGCCGGTCGCAGTGTAGCGATGGATTCCGTAAGAAGAAACTTGTCCCCGCTGGCCTCCGTCAATGCTGTCGTAGAACACAGCGCCGCGTCCATTGAGGTGGACAAAACGAGTCCCGTCCGGCGAGAAATGAAGACGGTGGAACTTAGGGTTGCTATAGCGGTCGAGTTTCACCTTCACCAACTCACGTCCCGTCAAAACGTCCCATACCGCAGCGTCGAACGAAGTAACCTCTTCAGTTTCACTGAACGTGATGATACGACTTCCATCCGGGCTGAATTCTCCAGCCACCTGGCCTGGTAAGACGTGCTTCCTCTGGCCAGTTGCCAGATCCCACAGGATTGTCCGAGTATCTTCCGATTAGAATCGGTCATCGGCCCGGGGGCGATCCAGGAACTGCTGAGGGCGTGCCTTCCATCGAGACTGAACTGAACTTTTTTTATTTGCTCTTTATGGCCTTTCAACCTGTGGAGCAACTGACCTGTCGCGGCGTCCCAAAGGCAGATGTCCTCATCGACGTGCCCGAGAATCCGCTTTCCATCATAGTCCCAATCCGTATACAGCCGTTCGATGCTCTGCTTCCATTGCGTTGCAACAGGGGGCATCGGTTGGCCCAACGCCGGTTGGCCAGACGCGCCGATGCACATGACAATGAGTGCTATCATCGGAATGTGGGACATTTGAGTTCGACCTCCCTTGGAATCATTCACTCGAAGAACCTAGTTATTTAGCAGCCAATTGATAAGCACTTCAAGTTGGAGATTGATCGCAGCGGAAGCGTCCGCAACAGTGATGTTCGGAGAAAACTAATGGGTCAGAAAACTAAGGGGTCAGGAGTCGTTGATTTGGAAAAGGAGCAGAAACCTCGATTCAAAGAGTCCTGACCCCTTTGATCTCTTTTGACCCCTTTGATCTCTTTCAGGTGCATGCACTTCGCGATCCGCAGGTCGGGGGAGACCTCGACCGGCAGCAGGCACAAGTCCAATGCGGAGGGGTCAGGTGTTCGGATTTCTGTTTTGGTGCCACGAACGGAGCCACGTGTGGATTGGAAGACTGACTGGCAAAGAAGGTCGACGGCAGTTCCGGGGCCAAAACAGAAATCAGAACACCTGACCCCGGCTCGCGTACGGCTCGTGTTCAAGGTGAAGTGGCAACGAGATTGACGTGCGTTTGATCCCGGACCGGGGCTCCATATACCTCACGCGGCCTCAAGTGAGACGTTTAGCCCCAACGCCATCGGCGTGGGGGCGATCAACGCGGTGCCCACATTCGCGCCCACGCCGATGGCGTTGGGGCTAAACGTAAAACCTCTCATTCATGACTGCGTGAGGTATCAAGAGGCTTCCACCTGAAACGAACAAGAGCCCGGCTGGAATTCCAGCCGGCTCTTGGGTTGGCTGAGGGAGGGTTCAGGCGGCTAGGCGAACAGGCTGTCGACCGGCTTGCCGCCGTCGACGATTTTCATCGGGCGGCCGATGGGGCTCATGTTTTCTTTCGCGGGGTTCACGTCCAGAGACTTGCAGATCGAGCAGAACAGGTCGGGGACGTTGACCGGATCTTTGGTCAGGCTGGTTCCGTCCTTCGAGGATTCGCCGATCACCTGGCCTCCCTTGATGCCGCCGCCGGCGAGCAGCGCGTTGAAGTTGCGGGGCCAGTGATCGCGACCGTTGCGCGGATTGATGCGCGGGGTTCTGCCGAACTCACCGGTCCACACGATCAGCGTCTTGTCGAACAGGCCGCGCTGCTTCAGGTCGGCGATGAGGGCGGCCAAGGCGGGATCGCATTGACGGGCGAGTCCCTTCACGGCGTCGAAGTTTTCCTGGTGCGTGTCCCACGGACCCAACCGGACTTCGACGAACGTGACGCCCGATTCGACGAGCCGCCGGGCGAGCAGACAGCCGCGGCCAAACGACGAATTGCCGTAGCTTTCGCGAGTCTCCGCCGACTCCTGATTCAAATCGAACGTCTTGGTGAGCGGAGTCAGGACCAGCTTGGCGGACTTGTCGGTGATGCGGCGGTGATTCTCGACAACCGTCTCGCCGCCGCGGGATGCGAAGTCCCCCTCCAACTTGTCGAGCAGACCGAGACGCCGCTTGAAGCGCGATTCGCCGACGGTCGTGGCGACGTTCTCGGGCAGGCCGCCGGGGTTGGCGACGTGGAACGGTTCGTAGTCGACACCCAGGAAGCCGGCACCGCTGCCGCCGATGCCCGCGCCGCGACCGTCGCCGATCGAGACCACCGCGGGCAACTCACGTTCGCCGACAGCCAGTTCACGGGCGATGTTGCAGCCGAGCGCCGGATGCTTGATCGAGCCCGACGGGATGTAGCCGGTGTGGAGTTGATAGACGGCCCGCTCGTGCTGTCCCTCCTTGTTCGTCATGGACCGGATGACCGCGATGTCCTTCATCTGTTTGGCGGTCTGTTCCCAACCTTCGGCGATCTGGATGCCGGGGACCGCCGTGCTGATCGCCTTGGTGGGTCCGCCGTTTTCCGTGCCGGGCTTGGGATCGAATGTTTCGAGTTGTGACGGCCCCCCCTGCATGAACAGCAGGATCATCGCCCGGCCCTGCTTGCGCAGATCGGCCGCCTGCGCCGACATCACGTCGCGAAAGTTGAACGCACCCGCCGCAGCGGCGGCCGATGTGCCATACAGAAACCCGCGCCGTGACAGCGACTGGCGGGAGAGCGTGACGTCTTCGTGCCATGAGAACATGATCGTTGCTCCGTTGGAGACTGGTTGCAGATTCAAACCGAAAGCTCGATGCGGACATCCGTCGTACGATTCACTCAAACACGCGGTTGGACGAGCGGCAACCCCAAACATACCCCGCCACCGAGTTCACCTCGGTGGTTCAACGGCTTTTGCACTACTCGCGGACCACAGCAAATCCAATAGTGCAAGAGCCGTCGAGCCACCGGGACAAGCCCAGTGGCGGGGAAACCATTTCTTGCCGCTCGCCTTATCGCTTGGAGAGGAACTCGCTCGAATTGAGCAGGCTCCACAGCAGGTCTTCGTAGGCTTCGCCGCGCTGACCCACGTCCTTGATATAGCCCTGACAAATTTCGACTTCGTGTTTGGAAGGCTCGCGCGACAGGACCAGCAGGTAGACTTCGCTGAGGGCGTCGCGATCATCCGGATTCTCTCGGAGGATCTTGCCGAGGCGCGTGTTGTTGGAGGCGGAGAGGGCCGAGCGGAGCATGTTGGAGTTCATCAGGAACAGCGACTGGGGAACGTTGCCCGTGATGTCGTCCTTGGGAACCGAGGGGTCGACGCCAAACAGGACGTCGAACTGAAAACGGGGACCGCGTTGGTAGGCTCGCGGCCCGGCCATCATCATCCCGCGACCGCCACCGGCCGACTCTTCATCGATCCCCAACACTTGAAACAGCGAATTGAACACCAGGTCCGCCCGCAACCGTGTCGGTGTGACTGCGGCGAACGGCAGCGCATCCTCAGCGACCGACTTGGGTGCCACCTTCCGCTGATAGGTTTGCGAATTGGCGATCGTCCGCATCAGCCACTGGATGTCGTGGTGGTTGGAGACAAACCCTGCGGCGAGGGCATCGATGGCTGCCGGGAAGCGGGCGGTCCGGGTCGGTCCCATGTCGTCGACCGGCATGTAGAAACCTTCGCCCAGGAACTCGCACCACATCCGGTTGACGATGGCACGCGCGAACCACGGGTTGCCGGGGGACGTGAACGACTTGGCGACGGCGGTCCGACGATCCTCATCGGACAGTCCGTGACCGGGCGACGCTCCATCAATGAAGAACTTCGGCTCGACCAGTTTGCCCTTGGACGAGGGATCCTGCAGGTCCGGCATGTAGTGCTCGGTCGAACCGCGACGCATCTGATCCGGCATCGGCAGCGCCTTGAGTTCGGCCGCAGTCAGGGCGCCATCCTTGTTGCTGTCGCCCAGTTCGAAAATGCGGTCGAGAACCTGGGCCGGAATCCCACCACCGGGAGCCATCATCGCCCGACCCCGCATTTCCTCCTTGGTGAGTTTGCCGTCGTTGTTGCGGTCATTCATGCTGACGAAGCGTTCGGGATTCTCACGCATGAAGTCACCCCGGCCGCGGTCGGTGTTGACGGACGCGATCTCGAACGACAACGGCATTTGCATTTGTCGCGCGGCGATGCGGGGAAAGTAGGCGGCGAGTTCATGAAACTGGTCGCGCTTCCAGATGTCCGACGGATGATCGTGACAGTTCGCGCATTGGATCTGAATTCCGAGAAAAATGCGGCACGCTTCGGCGGCGACTTCCGGGGCCTGGGCTCCCTGAGCGATCAACAACGCCGTCTCGGGATGCTCTTGGATGTCGCCGGTCGCAGTGAGCATTGCGGTGACAATCCGATCCCAACCGCGACCCGATCCCAACTCGGCGGCCATCCATTTTTCAAAGTCCCCCTGAGCCAACCGGGCACGATTTTCGGTGGCGGGCATGTAGATCACATCGCGCCAGTACCGCGCCCAGTTCTTGCCGTACTCGGGCGAGCGCAACAGTTGGTCGATCACGACGGCGCGTTTGTTGGCGTCGGGGTCGAGGACAAAGATCGTCACGTCGCGCGGTGACGGCAACTGGCCGGTGATGTCGAGGGAAACTCGACGCAGGAAGTCGGCATCGTTGCAGCGATCGGCCGGGGTGACCGCGGCCTTCTTCAGATCGGTCAGGATCAGCCGGTCAACTTCCGCCGCGACCAACTTCGAATCGGCGGGAGCCGACGGCGCGGTGGAGTTGGAGCGCTTGTTCTCGGCCAAGGCATTGAACGCGGTCCCGCAGATCACGGCGAGCGCGAGGCCGAATCGCCAATACGGACTTCGCAGCATGTTGAGATTCCCTCAAGTGGTGGAAGAGTGAGTGAAGGATGGCCGGGGCCATCGCCTTTTTGAAAGTAGGGTGGGACCAGCTCGCTTTGAGCGCCGGCCCACCATCATGAAATATCGAGAATTGATGGTGGGCCGGCGCGGCGAAGCGCCGCTGGTCCCACCCTACACTGCCCGGCTTCAAAAAGGCATTGGCCCTGAAGAGTGGCGGGGTGGGTGCTTCGTACGTGGTGCGAATCATAGGATAAACCCCGTCCCGTGTAAAAAAGTTTCGCGGGCCGCCGGAGTTTCCGTGGAATCCGGCGTCAATCTCAAGACTCCTTCCCGACTTGCGGGCTGGCTGCGTTGCGGGAACCGACCACCGGACCGTAAACTTCGCCGACTTCGTTCCGTTCTCAGGCTCGTCCCGCTGCCCGCCCGGCCCGCATTCGCTGATCGCAACGTGATGGCAGCCAGATACTCCAAAGGCGAATTTCATGCCCGTCAAAGTTCGCTGCTCGAGCTGCGACAAGGTGGTGACCGTTCCGGATGCCGCCCGTGGCAAAGCGGTCAAATGCCCGCAGTGTGAGACGCGCATTGCCGTCCCGACCGGTGATTCCGGCGCCCAGAAGGCCGTTGATTCCGGGGCTCAGAAGATCGTCAAGAAGAAGCCGGCGGCGGCCAAGTCGTCCAAGCCGATTGACTCGGAAGACGCCCTCGCCTCGCTCGATCTGCGCCGCGCGGAAGACACGAACGCCCGCATCTGCTCCAAGTGCGGCTTCGACATGCAGGAAGTGGACGAAGAGGAGACCGAGTGCCCCAAGTGCGGCTTTGACATCGCAGAGGGCGGTCTGGGAGTCAAAGCCCGCAAGCGCGCCTTAAAGGGCCCCGATCCGGCCGATTTCTATCCCGGTTTGGCCGGCAACGCGTGGAAGTTCACGCTGAAGAACCAGATGCTGGGCTGGCGGACCGACCTCTACACGCTGGTCTGCATGCTGATTGCGCTCGGCTGCGCCTTCATGTACCTGTGGATTTCGGCGTGGCCGCCGCGCGCGTTCTTCGGGCTCTGCTTTGCCGTCTCGTTTCTCGTGATCCCCGGCTGGTTGTGGTATCTGGACTGCGAAGTCATCAAGCTGACCTTGGAACGCAAGGACAAGTTCAAGAAGTTGAATTTCGACTTCTTCCTGGCCAGTTCCAAGGGAGTGATGTCCGTCGCCTGGGCCGTCGCCGTTGCGGTGCCGATCCTCTTGATTCCCGGCGGCATCGGCTACTACCTGGTGTTCCACAACGGTCAGCCGGAATGGATGCTCGCGGTTTGCCTGGGCATCGGTGCGATCCCCCTGGTCTGGATGCTGCCGGTTGTCATGTCGCACATGACGATGCCCATTCCCCTGCCCGGCTGGATGTTTTGGAAGGTTATCGAATTCTGGATGCGGTCCATCGGCGGATGTTCCGTTTGGCTGATGTGGTTTCTGCTCACCAGCCTCCCACTGATCGGCGGCGCTGCGGTGATCGGTGGCGTCTGGGGCAATGACATCGCCGGCATCGTGAACACGATGGAATCCAACGCCGACATCAATCGCCGAATCTTGGCGGCGGAAAACGCCCCCAAGCCCACCAAGGGACAGGTCGTAGCGCCGATCGACATCGCGGCGATCGGCAAACCGGCCGACGTCGATTTCAAGCCGCTGATCGGTCCGGTGATCATCCTGATGGTGATGTGCTTGCCGATTGGTTTCATCGGCCTGTTCAACATGCGCACCAATGGTCTGTTCACCTTCTTTTTCCGGGAACGACTGAGCCTGATCGACAAGGCCAAGGACTACAAGTACGTCGCCAAGAAGAAGAAGAGCGAGGACGACGACGACGGCGAAGGGACTCTCAAGAAAGACTTTGTCGATGCCTTGATGATCGCCATCGTGTCATTCCTGTTCGGCGGCATTGGAGGCATGCTGTACGGCGTGTTTGCCGTGGGCGAAATTCCGGTTGCCATCGCGATTGGAGTCGCCGTTGGAATCTACGCGATCGCTTTCGTCGCCGGAATCATGATGATTGTCGAAGCGTTCAAAGAGAATCCGCTTTGGGGGCTGGGAGTCTTGTTTGTCCCGCTGATCGGACTGATCTTCCTGGTCGTCCATTTCCAAAAGGTTCGGAAGGCGTTCATCGTAAATATGATCGCCATCGTGTTCCTCATCGTGCTGCTGTCCCTGCTGATGGCAGGTGCGCTCGTTCTTTCGAAAGTAGCGGCGTAAGTCCAGTTCATTGGATTCTCGGACAGAGGAAGCTGGCGGTTGATTTCTCAACCGACCATGAGCTGCGCCAAAATCACTGTGACTTTGCGTCAACTGCCCCAGTTCAAATTGATGGCGGCTCGGATCGCTGTTACACTGCCGCCGCCGCTCTCCCGCCTTGCCATTGGTGCCGGGCCATTCCGAGTGGACACCGCACAGTCGACGCACCCCGTGCGATCGGACTGACTCGCGGCACTCAGCATTCGGGTTCCTGACCCCGGCTTGCGTCCACACCCCATCTCGCTCAAGATGCGGTGCCCGCGCACTTGGAGAGACTCATGGCGACCGACAAAGACCTGTTTGATGACTCGACAATGACCTTTGGCGAGCATCTGGACATCCTGCGCAAGCACTTGATCAACGCCCTGATCGGCCTGTCGCTGTGTGTGATCGGGGCGCTCGTCTTCGGTGAACGCCTGGTGGGACTGATTCGACAACCGGTCGATCAGGCGCTGCGACGTGCGAACTTCGTCGCCAAGGTGGACGACAGCATCAAGTCGTTCAGCTTCTGGGAAACTCTCAAGCACCAGATCTTCCCGCCAGATACCTCTGCGGCCGACAAACCCGAGAACGCCCCCCCCGTCACGACCGAGGCGCGGCGCACCATCTCGCTGGAACTCTCGGCCCACGAACTGGCGGACCAGCTTCACCAGGCGGCACCCGAACGCTATCCCGCCGCGGGGGACGATCTGAAGGACAAGCGACTGACGCTGATCGCGAAGTCCGACGCGTTCCTCCAGTTCCGGACGGGCCTCGACCAGATCAGCCGACCCGTGACACTCAACGTGCAGGAAGCCTTCGTGACCTACATGAAGGTGTCGTTCGTGGCGGGGTTGATCGTCGCCAGTCCGTGGGTCTTCTTCCAACTGTGGCTGTTCGTCGCCGCCGGGTTGTACCCACACGAACGAAAGTACATCTACACGTTCCTCCCGATGAGCGTCATTCTCTTTCTGGGCGGCGTGTTCTTCTGCTTCTACGCCGTCCTGCCGACCGTGCTGGATTTCCTGCTCGGCTACAACGCCAGCATGCAACTGACGGCGCAGATCCGGATCTCCGAGTGGATCACGTTTGCCATCACGCTGCCGCTGATGTTCGGACTCAGTTTTCAGTTGCCGATGATCATGCTGTTTCTGGCGAAGATCAATCTGTTCACCGTCCAGCAGTACCTGGGACAGTGGCGCATGGCCGTGCTCGCCATTGCGATCATCTCGATGCTGCTGACCCCGACGCCCGACCCGATGACCATGATGATGATGATGGTCCCGCTGCTGCTCCTGTACGCGATGGGAATCGCGCTGTGTCACTGGACCAGACCGCGGAAAACGGTGGAAGCGGCCACGTGAGGAAGTGGGTGGGGGTTGGTAGTTAGGCGAGCGACAGGTGAAAGTGTCCCACCTACAAGCACGCTGCGCAAGCGAGTGTGCCGGAAAACTCACTCGCTTGCGCTGCGTGCTTGTATGGCGATTCCCGCCGCTCGCCTTAGTGGATCGGTTTGTCGGAGCTTTCCGTATCCGCTCCCTGCGATCCACCCGCGGTCTTGGGTTCCTCGGGCGGCATCCAGAAGGAGTGCAGCACCAGCATGCAGGCTCCCACGACCAGATACGTGTCGGCAAAGTTGAACGTCGCCCACTGGAAGCTGTCGTTGAAGAACCAGAAATCGAGGAAGTCGCGCACGGCGTAGATTGACTCGCCGCGCTGATCCCGGAGACCGTGCAATCCCAGCCGGTCGAACAGGTTTCCAAGAGTTCCGGCCAGCAGCAATCCCGTCACGACGGTCAACCACCGCGAAGCGATCGCCTGTCGATTCCACAGGAAGTACGCGATTGCGCCGATCGCAACCAGACTGAGCGACGCGAACAGCCACGTCTGCCCCTGTCCCATTCCCCACAAGGCACCGTGATTGAATGTCGTATGGAATTGGAACCGGATGGAAACTCCCAGAAGCTGTCCGCTCCACACGGGGAACGTTCCCTGGTCGCCCAACTGCGCGAAGACTTCGCGCTTGGTCCACAGATCCCAACCGAGCCCGAGAACGGCAATGCCGCACACGACCAGCAGACGAATCGCCGGGGGCTGGAGTTCGGTCGAACTGCGGAGCGGCACACTCGCACCTCCGGGTGAGGGCGAAGTCACGACGCCGACCGGCATGGTCGAACCCAGGGGAGTTCCTATTACAGGCTCTCTTCGCGCTTCCGTTCGCATTCGACGCAGTTCCTGGCGTACGGGATGACCCGCAGCCGCGCCTTGGGGATCAGGGATTTTGACACCGATCGTCCGGCCTCCTGGCAGCCGGTGCAAATGCCGTAAGACTCGTCTTCGACCCGCCGCAACCCCTCTTCGATCTCGTCCAGAACTTCCTGTTCGTTTTCGACGCGGCGGAGCGCGAATTCTTGCTCATAGGTTTCCGTCCCGAGTTCCGCAAGATGGGTCGGAGACTTCGATTCCGAACCATTTTCGTTGCGGTCCAGTGCCTCGTCCGTCAAATGCTTCACGTCACCCCGGATTCGAGCGCGCATGACAAGCAGCAGCCGCTTGAATTCTTCCAACTCAGTTTTCTTCAGCATCGGCGAGGACTTTCAGAGAGTGGCTGGCGAGGTTGGACTTGGAGCGGCCGAGGGGGCGGGTTGGGGCGTGAAATTATGGGATGGCCGGGTCACTTCGGTCAAGCCCATCTGTCGCGGTGACATCACCCCGCCATAACCCATTATCAAGAAAAACGTTGCACGACCACGCGAGGCGTCGTTGCACACGCGGCTCGCCTCAATCTCGCAATGGAAGTCCGTGTTGGCCTTCGCCGCGGACTACGCTGGAACGATCCGCAGTGTTGGTGCGATGTCCGTCACAAGCGACTGAAAGGCCGACGTTTGGCAGCAGTTTTGTGACGGATGGTTGGGGTAATTTCAGCCGCGAACTTTTCATGCGGCGCGGGACGGCATGCCGGAATTGGAAATGCCTGCCGCGGGAGACAACGCACCAAGTCACGGCGGCGGATGCGTCGGCGCTGGCCATCGGGTGACAGCGCCGGTATACTCCCGCACCCGAATTCCCGTGCCGTACGCTCTGTCGGCCGGGTCGGGGTTTGGACTGCTCGGGATCTCAGGGGGCTCAGGAACGTCGATGGCTCGTAAAACACCCAGTCGAATGGAATTGCGGAAGCAAGCCGAAGCGGGTCAAGCCGCCGGTGAAAAGGGCAGCGAACCGAAAAAGGCGACGAAAAAGCCGCGGGCCGCCGCCGCCCCGCGCGCCAAACGCGCCACCAAGGAAAAGGTACAGGCCCGCAAGCGCCTGGTGTGGGTCGTTTACAGCGGCAGCATGAAAGAAGAAGGGCGTTTTCCCTACGATCAACTCGCGGCGGCCAACGAAAAGATCGAGCAGTTGAAGCTGAAGTCCAAGAAGATGTACTTCATCCAGCCCGTCAAGGAAATCTTGGGCGAGGGTGGCGTGGTGATCGCCAAACCGGCGGTGATCGAACTTGATGATGAACCGGTCAAGCCCAAGAAGAAGGCACCGAAGGCCGAAGATGATGAGGAAGAGGAAGAAGAAGCTGAGGAAGAAGCCGACGACGAGTAGCTCGGTTCGCTGATTCGCTCCACCGCAAATAAGTCGACCCAACCGGGATCACCCGGTGGGGTTGTTTTTTTGGAGTCTCCGCCATTCGTGTTGAAAACAGAAGAGGAGACCTTCGGTCAGCCGTTTCGGCGGGGTCAGGAGACCCGCGCCGAACAGAACGTCAATAGATTTGGCGGAGAACCGTTTTCTTGGTTGCCTCATCACGCGGATCGAGTGGTGTCCGCGTTCTCGCGTCGCATTTTCCACGTCTCAAATTTCCGATTTCAAGTCTGCGGGCGACGTGGTTCGTCGGGCGATTTGGTCCGCGATCGCCGAATCCATCATCAACTGGACGGCGTGAAACAACAGGATTGGAAAGGTGATGAACGGCAGGCTGAGATCGCCGGTGATCGCCGGCATCGCCGCCAGCAACAGCCCGACCGGGAGTGTCTTCTGGCTGCCGGCGAAGACTGTGGCGATCCGATCGATGCGCGGCAGCTTCAGCCACCGGCCGCCCAGTTCGGCAATCAGCATCGCCGCCGCATGCAGACTCGCGCAAGCCACAATCAGTGCGGCGAAGTCGGTGCCCGCCGGCCAGACAGCCTGACTCTGCAACCGGCCGCCCGCTTCGACCGCCGCCTTGGTGACGATCAACAACACCAGACATTGGGCGACAATGCCGATCCGAATCCGCTGCGCCGCAGCGATCCGATCGAGAGGCGGCCACAGCCGGGCCACCTGTCCCAAGATTGTCGGCAGCAAGACCGTCGCGGCGAGGTTGGCGATCACGGGCCACGGATCGATGTCGGCTTCGATCGCGATCGTCCACTTCAACCACAGCGGTGTCAGCACGACGCTGATGAGGTTGGTCAGCAATGTGACCAACAGCGAGACCGCGTCGTTGCCACCCGCCTGCCGTGTCGACACCGAGGCCGTCGCCAGGGTGCAGGGGACAGCCGCCGCGATCATCAGGCCGAGCGAAAAGTCGGTCAGCGAGAAGTACCGGGCCAGGGGCCACGCCAGCAGCGGCAAGATGCCGATGTTGACGATCGTCCCCCAAATCACCGGACCGGGCGAGCGGAACGAATCCCGCAAACGGCGGCTGTTCAGACTCAGGGACATCAGAAACAGGATGATGACCGTCGTCGTTCCGGGGGACACCCGACCGACCGTCATGCGCCGCCACTCCTCGGTGGTCTGCCAACCCCAGACCATCCCGCCGGGCAGCAGGACGACGAGCAAGATCAGAAACCACGACTGAAGAATCCACCGCATGAATCACGTCCATCCAGAGCGCTGCCGCATGTTCTTCATTGAACCCGCTGTTCCGTATCGTGGCGTGTGCGAAACCGGTCGGCAACGCCGGACGGACTGTGTTGACGACGATCCAGTGCGGCAAAGACAACAACTGTCACACCAGCTCGCCGACTGAGCAGGTCTGATAGAATTCGCGACTCTGCCGCGATGACAAATCCAAAGGTTGCGGTCTGACGACGCAGTCTTCCGGCCGCAACCAAAGAGTCAGAAGCAGAACCACAGATTTCACAGATCAGACGAAGACCAAACACATTCTCCTCCTCCCTCTTCATCTGTGAAATCCGTACTACTAACGATTCGCTTCTGGTCTGGCCGCGAAGATTTGATTTGCGTCAAGCAGCTCTGCGAGTCGTCATCAAAGCTCGGAGTCCTTCTTTTGCCGACGACCGTCAAGAAGACTTCGACAGGAAGATTTGGGACAAGAATGACGTGACCGACAGAAGTCGGATTCGCCATCAAAGTAGGGTGGGACAAGCTCGCTTCGAGCGCCGGCCCACCAGAATGTGTAGGCTTTTTACATGGTGGGCCGGCGCTCGAAGCGAGCTTGTCCCACCCTACGCCGACTTCTGTCGGTCACGTCAAGAATATCCGAGAAGAAAAACCCGAAGTTGGCTCATGTCTTCCTGTCCCAAATTTTCCTGTCGACGTTTGGTTGCGGAATGACCGCGCTGGGAAATCGGTGGTCTGACCGCCGCCTCTTCGTCGGGGTCATCGGCTGGTTCCGAAATGCGCGCAGCACGGCAAGAAGTTGACGAATCGTAGTACGAAGAGCATCGTCAACGACAGAAGGGGGAATACCCGTGATGGCCCTTGATCCGATCTGCGGAATGACCGTGGACCCGGCCACCGCGCGCAGCGCCGAACGCGACGGGCAGATGTTCTACTTCTGTTCCGAATACTGCCTTCAGAAATTTCTGGCGGGCGACGAGACCGGTTCGGGCGCGGGAGACTGTTGCGGCCCGTTGCATCAACTGGTCGTCCTCAATGCGCCAGCGTCGCCATCGGCGGCACCAACCGCGGCATCCTCGACGGGCGGTTACTTCTGCCCGATGTGTCCGGGTGTTGAAAGCGACAAGCCGGGCATCTGTCCCGTGTGCGGCATGGCTCTGCAGCCGAAGGTTGTGACGCTGGGGTCGGATCACGATGACGGTGAACTGCGGGACATGTCGCGGCGACTGGTGATCGCCGTGATCCTGGCCGTACCGGTGTTGTTATCGGCGATGCTGCCGATGATCGGAGTGCCGCTCGATCGCTGGCTGTCTCCGACTCTGAATCTCTGGATGCAACTGATCCTCAGCACGCCCGTCGTGTTGTGGTGTGGCTGGCCGTTCTTCGAGCGTGGTTTGCGGTCCGTGGTGACGCGGCGGCTGAACATGTTCACGCTGATCTCGTTGGGAACCGGTGCGGCATACCTCTACAGCGTGATCGTCGTGGTGCTGCCGGGCGTGGTGCCGGCGAGTCTGCGGCATCACGGCCGCGTCGAGGTCTACTTCGAAGCGGCCGCCGTCATCATCGCGCTGGTCCTGTTGGGACAGGTGCTGGAATTGCGAGCCCGCCGCAAGACAGGCGCCGCCATTCGCGAACTGATGTCCTTGGTTCCGCCCGAAGCACACCTCGTACGGGACGGCCAGGAACGGGACGTCCCGTTGTTCGACGTGACTGCGGGAGACCTGCTGCGAGTCCGCCCCGGCGAAAAAATTCCCGTCGACGGACAAGTGACCGACGGACGGAGCTCGATCGACGAATCGATGCTGACGGGGGAACCGCTGCCGGTCGAGAAGCAGGCGGGCGACACGGTGATCGGCGGCACGGTCAATCAGACCGGTTCGTTGCTGATGCGCGCCGACAAGGTGGGGGGCGACACCGTCTTGTCGCGGATCGTGCAACTGGTGGCCGCAGCCCAGCGCAGCCGTGCGCCGATTCAGAACCTGGCGGACTCGGTGGCGGGATACTTCGTTCCGGCCGTCGTGCTGGTGGCGGTCATCACGTTTCTGGTGTGGGCGGTTTTGCAACCGGCTCAGCCGGCGCTGGCGTGGGCGTTTGTGAATTCGGTGGCGGTGCTGGTGATCGCCTGCCCCTGCGCGTTGGGTCTGGCAACACCGATGTCCGTGATGGTCGGGATCGGACGCGGCGCCAAGGACGGCGTGTTGATCAGGAATGCCGAGGTACTCGAACGGTTGGAGAAGATCGACACGATCGTGCTCGACAAGACCGGCACGCTGACCGAAGGGCGACCGTCACTGACGGACGTGTTCACCACGGGAGTGATCAGCGACCTCGAACTGTTTCGGCTGGCGGCCAGCGTGGAACAACCGAGCGAACATCCCCTCGCGCGAGCGATCGTGGCGGGGGCTCGTACGCGGAATGTGACGATCACCGATGTGCGGGATTTCCAGTCCATCACGGGCGGGGGAGTGTCGGGCATCGTCGAAGGACGGGCCGTTCTGGTCGGGCAGCGATCACTGCTCATCGAACGCCAAGTCAGCGATGTCGCGATGCAGGACGAGCGCGCGGACCAGTGGCGACGTCAGGGTCGAACGGTGATGCATGTGGCCGTCGATCAGCGGTTCGCGGGGTTACTCGCCGTGTCGGACCCCATCAAGGCAACGACCCCCGCGGCGATTCGCACGCTCCAGGCGATGGGCTTGCGCATCGTCATGCTGACGGGGGACAACGCGACGTCCGCCCGCGCCGTGGCCGATTCGCTGGGGATCGACGAAGTCATGGCCGGTGTTCGACCGGACGAAAAGCTCGCGCGGATTGAAGCGCTGCGCGCGGCGGGTCGGCGGGTGGCGATGGCGGGCGACGGTATCAACGACGCCCCCGCGCTGGCGGCGGCCGATGCCGGGATCGCAATGGGAACGGGAACCGACGTGGCGATGGAATCGGCGGCGGTCACGCTGGTGAAGGGGGATCTGCGCGGCATCGTCAAGGCGATTCAGCTTAGCCGGGCCACGATGAGTAACATCCGCCAGAACTTGTTTTTCGCCCTGATTTACAATGCGATCGGCATTCCCCTGGCCGCGGGAGTGCTGTACCCGATCTCACCCCACCTGCTCCTCAACCCGATGATCGCCGCCGCGGCGATGAGCTTCAGTTCGGTCTCGGTCATCAGTAACGCATTGCGATTGCGGCGGGTTCGGTTGGAGCGTTCCGATCCTTGACCCCGTTCGCCAACCGGTTCATCCTTCCCGCCGCGCATGTCATTGTTGTTGCCTCCAGAGCCACCGCCGTGTCCGCTGCTCCCGTTGCCGTCGAGAACTCACCGCCCGCCGCAGACGGCTCCGTGTCGCAATGGGGACTGGTGCGCCGGATGCTGCGGCTGGCCTGGCAGTTTCGCGCCGCCTGTCTGTCGGTGTTGATGCTGAACTTCGTGCTGGTCGCGTTGAACCTGTCCGGGCTGGGACTGGCCGGCTTGGGGATCGATGTGCTGCGGCATGCTGTTCAGCCGGATGGTCCGGCACCGCGCTGGCCATTCGGTTGGACACCGCCGACAGCCTGGTCCGCGATGACACTGGTGGCGTTTGTCGCGGTGCTCGTCCTGGTGGTGGCGGTGTTGCAGGCGACGTCGAAGTTCGTGGCGGCCGTCGCCGGCGCGGCGCTCAGCCAGCGCATCGTCATCCAACTGCGCACGAATGTGTACGACAAACTTCAACGACTCAGCTTTCACTTCTTCGACTCGAACGACAGCAGTTCGATCATCAACCGCGTCGCGGGGGACGTCCAGGCGGTGCGGGGGTTTGTCGATGGCGTGCTGCTGAAAGTCGTGACGGTCGCGCTGTCGCTGGGTGTCTACTTCGCCTACATGCTGTCGGTGCATGCCCCGCTGGCCTGCGCCTGCCTGGTCACGTCTCCGTTGCTGTGGGTGGGAGCCGTGATGTTCTCCCGATCGGTTCGGCCGCTCTATAAACGCGGCAGTGAATTGAACGACACGCTGATTCTGCGTCTTTCTGAAAACGTGCAGGGGATCCAGGTCGTCAAGGGCTTCGCCCGGGAAGAGGACGAGATCGCCCGGTTCCGTGAATCCAACCGCGCGTTGAAGGACCAGAAGTACGACATCTTCTGGCGGCTCAGTTTGTACCAGCCGACGATGGGCTTCCTGACGCAGATCAACCAGTTGGTGCTGATCGGATATGGCGGGCTGCTGGTCATCCAGGGGCAACTCCCGTTGGGTGCCGGATTGTTTGTGTTCGCCAACCTGATCCACGAGTTTGCCAACCAGGTCGGCCACATCATCAACATCGCCAACAGCGTGCAGTCCAGTCTGACCGGGGCCGAGCGGATCTTCGCCGTCTTGGATGCCGAAGTGGAAATCGACAGTCCGCCCGGTGCCGTTCGACTTCCCCGGGCGCGGGGACACATCACGTTTGAGCACGTTCGCTTTGCCTATGCGCCGCACACGATGGCGGGACACACCACTTCAGGGTCGCCAACATCCGAACCGGCGGAACCGGTGCTCAAGGATGTCTCGCTGGAGATTCAACCGGGCGAAGTGATCGGCCTCGTCGGCGAAACGGGGGCCGGCAAGACGACGCTGCTCAACCTGATCGCGCGCTTCTACGATGTCACCGCGGGTCGGGTGCTCGTGGATGGTGTCGATGTCCGGCAACTGGATTTGCAGGATCTGCGACGCAACATTGGCTTCGTTTTCCAGGAGAGTTTCCTGTTCAGCAACACCGTCGCCGCCAACATCGCGTTCGGCGATCCCGGAGCGGACTTGCAGCGGATCGAGGCGGCGGCACGGCTGGCCGCGGCGCATGAGTTCGTGGCCGATCTGCCCGAAGGATACGACAGCCTGATCGGCGAGCATGGCGCAAACCTGTCGGGTGGACAGCGGCAACGACTGGCGATTGCCCGAGCCCTGTTGCTCGATCCGCCGATCCTGCTGTTGGACGACGCCACGGCCGCCGTCGATGCCGAGACCGAACACGAGATTCAGCAGGCGATCGCCTCGGCGCAGCGCGGCCGCACCACGATCCTGATCTCCAACCGCATCAGCGCGCTCAAGCGGACCGACCGAATCCACGTGCTCCACGAGGGCCGCATCGTCGAATCGGGCAGCCACGCGGAACTGATGCAGCTTGACGGCGAATACGCCAAGCTCGCGAGAATCCAATTTGTCGAGCCGGTCGAATCGACAGTGACCAACCCGCGCGCCTGAGGGGGAATTGCAAATTGAGAATTGATAAGTGCAAATTGCAAATTGAGAAGAGAGAAGCGAGCCGTTGCGGGGCCTTCGCACTTTGCACTTCCCGCTGCCGTCTTCCCACTTTGCAATTTGCAATTTGCAATCCTCAATTTGCAATCTCCTCCCTTTCCGAAATCCGTCTCCAACGGGTCGCGTCGCGGTTGGCGATCCGGATGCAGTTCGTAAGAATGGGTTCGGCAGCAGTCGACTGTTCCCGTCACTGTCGATCACACTTTCCGTGACGACTTCTCCGCAGCCAGGAC
>JAYTIB010000815.1:0-3156 GCA_043732205.1 Schlesneria sp.
TCGCCGACAGCGACGTGGCTCTTCGACGCGCCCTTAAAGAGTTTCCGGTATTGCCGGGGTGACGGGATTCGCGGAAAGCCGGGAATGTCCGTGCAGAAATAGTGCGGCTCTTTAACCCACGGAAGGAAGACTTGAGGATGATCGCCGAGGTAATGATGCAGCGCGGTAGTGCCGCACTTGGGGGCACCCACGATGAAAAAATTCGGATCTTTCATTTCCAGTATTCTCCAAGCAGTCATTGCAAACGAGTGTGATCCCGCCAGCCAACGAATACGAATCTCACGGCTTCATGCGGCGGAAGGCAGTCTTTCCTGCGGTATCACCAATCGAACCGGCTCGGTTTGTCTTTTCAGGTGGACGGGCAGCCAGACCGCCGCGAACGCGGCGTGGCCAACCAGCATTACGACAGAGACCAGGCACGTCGCGTACGCCGCACCGTACAACCCGTGCCGGGGAACCAACGCTGTTGAGAAGCAACAGAGCAGCACCACGGTGACGATCTGCGTGACGAACAGGGTGGTGAAACAGTTCAGTGCGGCCAGGGCGGCGGCGAGGGGAAGTCCCACGAGCCGGATCGCACACGACACCATGAGAATGACGAAAATCGGGTACTGGTCCGCATAGGTTTGGCCGTACGCCAGCATCAGAAACAACCGGCCACCTCCAATGACAGCAATCAGTCCCGCCCCTCCCAGCACGGCACCCAACGCGCACAAGCGGCCAAGCAGCCGATAAAACCCCGCGGCGTCTCCCCGGAGGGACAGCACCGCCAGGCGCGGGATCGCGGGTTGATTCAACGAGCGGGCGAATGTCTGAACCACGACCAGCGAGTAGATCAGCGCGGCAAAGCTGCCGACGGCGCTGTCGCCGTGATACTGCTGCAGATACAGGTACGGCAGGGAGTTTTCCAAGGAAAGCAGGAAGGTTCGCAATCCCGCCGGCAGTGCGACGACGAACAGCCGCGCGAGCCGCCGGGGTGCGACGGGCGAACTCAACAGTCCGCTGCAGCCTCCGGGAAGGAATTGGATCGCGTTGGGCACATCGCACCAAAACAGGACGATCAGAGTCGAAGCGGCCAACGCGGCCACGCCGACAGTCAGGGACTGCGTGAGAATCATCGCCGCGGCAAACAGCGACAGTGAGACGGCTCCGCGTGCGAGCAGCGACCGGGCGAACAAATCCATTCGTTCCCGCTGTTGAAACAGCCCGTGAAAGGCATCCGACTGCAACTCCAGCGACTTGGCCAGTCCCATGGCGACAATGACAGAGGCGATCGAGGATTCGTATCCCAAGGCAACGCTCAGGACCGTGACGATGGCGAAGGCCAGCAGGGCGACGATCAGGCGCAGACCAAAATAGTCCGAGAAGGCGAAGCGCCGGGTCGCATCCGCCGCCTGCACGATTCGCAGATCCAGCCCGGCCAACAGCAGGATGGGACCAGTGAGCGCCAGGGAGATGGTGAACTGGCCGACGATCCCGGGGCTGGTCAGTCGTGCCAGCACGACGAGCATTCCCCACTGGGACGCGGCGTAACCCGCCATGCCCAGGAACGACCACGAAATGTTTGTTCGCAACGACCGTGGGACGGCGGTCGCCGCCGCTGCTGCGGGCGCGATCGGGCCGCCATTGGCGGCAGGGCTGGAATTGGCGATCGGCAACAGATTCATTCGTATCCCAGTCGGCCTGTCTGCGTATTGAACTGCGTGGCACGGACGCCTCGTCCGGGCGAATCTCATCGGGAAAACCACGGACGAGGCGTCCGTGCCACAGCTTTTTCAACAGGCTGCTATGCGGCCTTTCGTCGTGTTTCCTGTCCCGCCTGCACAATCCCCTCGCGCCGCAGCACCTTGACGAATGTCAGCAGCAGGATCTTCAGGTCGAAGGCCAGTGACTGGTGCCTCATGTAGTACTCGTCAAAGCGCACCTTTTCGGGAATGCTCAGTTCGTCGCGGCCGTTGATCTGTGCCCAGCCGGTCAATCCGGGAAGCAGTCGGCTGACGCCCACCGTGGTTCGCAGCGAGACCAGATCGTCCTGGTTGAACAGGGCCGGCCGGGGTCCGACGAAGCTCATGCTGCCGGTCAGGATGTTGTAGAGCTGGGGCAATTCGTCGAGGCTTGTGATGCGCAGAATCCTTCCCACGGGAGTGATCCACTTCCGCGAGTCTGTCAGCAGGTGCGTGGCGACTTGCGGGGTGTCGGTCCGCATGGTTCGGAACTTGGGCATCGGGAAGATGCGGTTGTCCCGTCCCACCCGTTTCGACCAATGGAGGGCGGGGCCCTTGGAAGTTGTCCGGATCAATACGGCGATGATCACCGCGGGGATCGTCAGGATCAGCGCGGCGATGACCGCCAGGGATAGATCGAATACACGTTTCATGCCGCACCCGTCATCCAATTGGCGGTGAATTCAAGGCCGGCATCCATACTGTACGGAGGCTGCCACTGGAGCTGTTCCCGAATGAAGCGGCTGTCGACGGTCAGCGACCCCAGCAGCCGTTCCAACGCGTCCGATCTGCCGGCGATCTTCGCTGTCGCGCGCATCACGCGCAGGGGCGCGGGAAACAGCCAGATCCTCCGCCCAAATGCCCGTCCCATGCGGGTCACCAGTTCCGGCAACGACACGTCGTCACCATCACTGACGAGGAATGTCTGACCATCGGCGCGGGGATTGACGGCGCATTCGATCAGCGCGTCCGCCAGGTTGTCGACGTAGATCAGGCTGCGACGGTTGCTCAGTCCCCGCAGCGGCAGTGGCAGGCCATACCGCGCCAACTGAAACAGCCGCATCAACCGGCCCACATGCCCCGGACCATACACGGGGGGGGGCCGGACGATCACCGTCTCCAGACCCGTTTCCAGCCCGATGGATTTGACCACACCTTCCGCGTCGAGCTTGGTTTGCCCGTACGATCCGACCGGCGAGCATCGCGATGCCTCGGTGAGTCGTTCATCGGCCAGCGTCCGCATCGCGTGCAACGAGCTGACATACACGAACCGTTTCGATTGGCCCGCGGCGGCGCGGGCCAATGCCGCGGTTGCCCCGACGTTGACCCGCTGAAACTCGGCGGCGGGATCGGCCGCGGTCTCGTTCAAGACATGCACCCTGGCCGCCAGATGGATGATCGCGGTGACACCCTCCAAGAGCTTTGCGTCCCA
>JAYTIB010000816.1:0-8283 GCA_043732205.1 Schlesneria sp.
CGGCGGAGCGACGGGACTACTGTAGTCCCGTCGCTCCGCCGACGGGACGGCAGCGAGAAAACACCGTGTTGTTCTTGGACAGGTTCTGAGCGACCATTCTGGGGTCAATCTGCGCCGTCCCTTGGATATTCGTCCTTCGAACGATCACCATGACCCAGCCCGAGTACGACGCGATCATTCTGGGACAGGGGCTGGCGGGAAGCACACTGGCGTGGTCCCTGCGGTGGCGCGGGCAACGTCTGCTGGTGATCGATCGGGATATGCCCGGCACATCATCACGGATCGCCGCCGGGCTGATGACTCCCATCACCGGACAACGCCTGGTCAAGAGTTGGCGGTGGGATCAGTTCTGGGCTGCGGCCACAGCCTTCTATCGCCGGGTCGAAGACGAAACAGCCGCCGACTTCTTCGAGACAAGAAAAGTGGTCCGCCTGCTCGCCGATGACAGCGAACAATCATTCCTCGCCCTGCGCTTGGCGTCCGAGTGCGCGAGCCTGATCTCTCAGCCACAACCGCCCGTCAACCGCGACTGGTTCGATGATCGCCTCGGCGGCTTCGAAATGGTTGAAGGAGGCCGGCTGAATGTCGCGGCGTTCCTGGAGGCTTCGCGGCAGCGGTTCATGCGCGATCAGCAGTTCGTCACAGCCAACTTGGATCTTGAACGAGACATCGAGTTGACTTCGACCGGTGTTCATCTGCCGAGGCTCGGTGTCGTCGCGCGGCGATTCATCTTCTGTCAGGGAATCGACGCCACAGACAACCCGTGGTTCAAACACGTCCGCTTCAAACCCGCCAAGGGAGAGATCCTCACGTTGCGAATCGACGGGTTGACCGAAGAGCGGATCGTGAGCCGCGGCGTCTGGCTCATGCCGCTGGGCAACGGCCTGTTTCGGGCTGGAGCCACGTACGAATGGACTGAGTTGAATTCCACGCCGACGCAGAAAGGCCGCGACGAGATCTGTTCGCGGCTGCGTGAGTTCCTGCGCCTGCCCTTCGAAGTGATCGGCCACGATGCCGCCGTCCGTCCGATCCTGCGGCACCAGTACCCGGTCGTCGGACTGCACCCGCAGCATCGGCAACTCGGCTACTTCAACGGACTCGGTTCCAAGGGTGCGCTGCAAGCCCCGTGGCTGGCCGATCACTTCGCGGCAGTTCTCACCGAGGAGACCCCACTCGACCCGGCAGTCGATCTCCATTACTACGAACGCACACCAACCCGCGACGTCAGTGCGGCCACAACACCAACCCGCAGCGTCAGCGAGGCAACACCACCAACCCGAAGCGTAAGCGAGGGAATCACAGACAACGCTCAGGAAGGAACACCCGGCACCAGCGAGGACTCTCCACCATGACTCCACTCACAGAACTCGCCCACACGCTGGTCCAAGCGGTCCTGCAACCGGGCGACATCGCGATCGACGCGACGGCCGGCAACGGCCACGACACGCAGTTCTTAGCCGAATGCGTCGGCCCGACGGGGACCGTGTACAGCTTCGACATCCAACTCGCGGCGCTGGCGGTAACTTCCATGCGGCTCGCCGCAGCCAGCTTGAACAACGTCATCCTGTTCCAACGAAGCCATGCCGAGATGCCTTCGGCGCTGCGAGATGTGCGTCCCGGAACGGTGACCGCCGTGATGCTGAACCTCGGATACTTGCCGGGCGGAGACAAACGTCTGACCACGCAGACCGCATCGACAATCACTGCGATCCGCGACGGCCTGACGCTCCTTGCTCCCGGCGGCATCATGACCATCGTGGCCTACCCCGGACACCGCAGCGGCGCGGACGAGGCTGTGGCTGTCGAGAAACTCTTGAATGACCTCTCCGCAGCGGAGTTCCATGTTCATGAACCATCGCCGACGACGGTACAAAGTGGGGCACCTCGTTTGTTCGTTGTCCGAAAGCAAATGACGCAGCCCGCACATCCGACTACAAACGACGCGGTTGACACGGATCGTCATCCCGCTCCTGCAGGACGTCGGGCATGATCGCAAAACGTGTTGCACTTCATCCTGAGGCAGTCGGCAGGAAATCAACCACCTATGACGTAGGACGGATTTCCAATCCGTCCGTCAACGCCGGACGGATTGCAAATCCGTCCTACGGGTCAATCATTTCCTGCCGACTGCCTGAGTCCGCGTGGAGGCAATTCGTGTGACAGCGCAGGAGACCATTGCTATCGTGCCCTCGGAACCAGTTCACACTTCGCATTGTCAGCCCCCGTGTCAGCCCCCGTTGCTACACAAGATTTCCGTCGATATCATCGCGGCGGCGGATTCTGAATTGAGCCTGGAAATTTCGTTACACCGGAATTATCGCCGTCATGCGGGAGCCAACACATATTCCAAGATCTTTGACAAGTCATCGTCCGTGATGGAAATGTGTGCGAACGTTTTTGTTCGTTCGGCCTTGGGTGGATATGCGATGCTCAATCCAGCGCTTCGGACGGCGTGTTCGTCATTGAACCCCTCCCCGACGAAGACGCTTTCCTCGATCCTGCATCCCGACTTCTCGCAAATCAACCGGATCGCCTCGGCCTTTCCCTCGAAGTCGTATTTCGTTGGGATCACCCCCTCGACAACGCCGTGGGCATCAAACTGCAGTTGATTGATGAAGATATGGTCAAAGAGTTCTTTGGCATTGGGAATCATCTGGTACAGCAGCACATCGACGCCGCCGGAGACAAGCGCGCAGACGAATCCCTCGTTGCGCAACGTGCAAAGGGTTTGTTCAAAGGTTTTGGTCACGGTCAGATCCCGCACAATCTCGGGCATCTGGTCCAGCCGGAATCCGGTGCGCCGGAATTGATCAACGACCTCGCGGCACCACGTGTCGTAGTCCCATTTGCGTTCCAGGAATTTCCTCATGTAGGTGCGATGCAGTGCTTTGGGAAGGCCCCGCTTTTCCCAGATAAGTTGCCATGAGTAATCGTAGTTGGGACCACGCACGAGTGTTCCGTCGAGACCAAAGGCGATCACCCGATACTTCCAGTTTCGGGGGTTGGATACTGTCGCAGTCGGGCCTAATGTGACCTGTTTTGTTGGCTCTTCGATCGTGGGTGCCCTCACTGGTGAGGTGATCAGGAAATCGGTGGCCACGGATTGCGGTGGGCCGTTCAGGAAGTTGCTGTCCCTCAGGAAATCAAACAGGTAGAGGTGTGAAACATGTTCGACTGTGTTTGGTGTCACTGCCGAGAAATGGTCGGTATTCGGGAGCAGTTTCGGTGCTCCAAAGTATCGGCCAGCGGATGCCTTTGTGACGACCACCCAACGTATGCCGAGGGGGATCCATTTCCAGCCAAGAAAGAACAACAGGCCCGGTGAAATGAACCTGTGCTCGTAGAATTCGATTCCCTGGATGTTGAGTTGTTTCTTCTGGAGTAGGTTCTTGAATCGGTCATCCAGATCTTCCAGCAATTCACCGCCCCACTGTAACTGCTCACCTTGCCTGTTTTGATAAACGCGAGCGATAAGCTTCAGTTGGCTGGCGAGTTTTGAGCCCATTGATGGAGAGGCAATCAGAACAAGGCCGATTTCCTTGTCGGCGAACGATGCTTGATTTGCTTCCAGCATATAGCGGGTGACGATACCGCCCATGCTGTGACACACGAAAATGATTCGCCGCCAATTCATGACGGGCGGGTTTCCGTGTGAATCGGGCCGTCGCAAGGCACCAAGTACTGCGTCCGCGCAATCCCGGAATCCGGAACGGCCAGCGTCCACATCGGTAAAGTATCCGGCGAGGAACACGGCGGGATTGTGGAAACGCGGATCCGACAAGATCAAGTGAGGCCAGTACTCGGTGGCTTTGCCCGTTGAGTCACGGTTCAGCCAGCAACGGCTGTCGGAGAAGATTCCGTGTATGAAAACAATGACTGTTTCACTCTGTCGGTTACAGTCATACCACATGCTGTTGACGCGCGGATCCGGGACGTGCAACTCGTCGAGAATGGTGTCGGTTCGTCGGGGCATCATCCCGGGTTTTCCGAGCAGAACTCCCAACATCGCGCCGAAACCGATCCACAAGCCAGACAGCATCACCGTCGCCGCGTAGCGGTGCTTCCACAGCGTCGAAAGTTTGTCGTCGTTGAAGGCCCCTTTGTCGCTGATCAGTCGCCGGGCGCTGCAGTTCTCGCTGCATTGCCGTTTCCAAGCCAGGGCTTCCGGCAGCAGTGTCCAGTCGGCCATGCCGAATCCGATCTGAAATCGAGCACCCCGCTCGGACACATGCACGGTGGTGAACTGCAGCGTCAGGCAATAGGACGCCAGAAAGACGATCAGCAGAGCCACTGCCGCTCCGCGCTTGATGAAGTTGATGGGGCGAAGGGCGAGGTAGCATGCCAGAATGCCGCTACAAAGCCACGCCAGTCCGAAGAGCGGAGGACTCATCCCCAACAGGTTGATCGACAGGGGAATCGTAAGCCCAAGCACCACCTGGACGGATCTACGCTGCCATTCTGCCATTGTCATTTCTCATAAAGCGGGACATCTTCGGCATCGGAAAGGAGCAAGTAGACTTGCTTGGACGTGGTGGGCTGACCGTTTCGTTCGGCCCACACTTCGTAGTTTCCACTGTCAATTTTCTCGGTTGTCATCGTGCGCATGACCGACTTTGAAACGATATTGCTTCCCACAAGCTTGTACGAAACGGTGGCTCCACCATTCGGCGTCAATTTGGGATCGAGCGTCGTGAACGTCACGACAGTTTCCAATTTGTGTTCCGTCGCCGCCAAGCCGAGCACCGACAGCAGATCTTCCCAGAAGGACGGATTCTTCGTCGCCTTGAAACGCACATAGGTTCGTCCCAAGTTGGTCAGCGTTTCCCGTTGCTTGTCATTCGCCTCTCGCCATGCGGGCAATTGTACGATCCGCTGGATACCTCGGTCGGCACGCAGCACCTGGGCGAAGGGCAGTTCCGAGCCGCGATATGCCAGGGGCGTTCCCGCGGCGATGACTTCATTCCACTTGCGTCCCGACGGCTCAAGAAACAGGGCGTTGACCTTGGAATCAAATCGCTCGTGCTCGCTGCCAAACGGTACCCCGGACATCACTTTGGAAAGTGACATCCGCAATGCTCCCCAGTTTTCAACATCCTTAGGCACGCGTTCCCATTGAGCAAAGTGGTACTCGATGCCGCTGGCACGTTCGGCGTCGATCGGCAATGCCAGTGCGGAAATCCGCAGAAACTGGCCGGATTTGCTGAGCACCGGCACCTTCTGATGATTCATGGCGACCTGGTTCGACATCATCAAGAAATCACGCCAACCTTCACGCGACTCTGGCGCTCCCTTCGGAAAACTCGCCCATAGCACCCAACGGTCCGCCAGCGCATTGAGGGTCACTGCATCCTTGTCGGGGTCCAAGCCACGCGCGGCACCTTCAAGCACCATCTGGCTGAGTGACAATCGCTCATCCAGGGGAACCCGGTCCGCCAGTTGTTGAATCGTCGCCGAATCGAATTCTTGCGCGACTGACTCCCCAACCAGCGATGCCACGATCCAAGCCGTGGTGGCGATGATCACGAATGAGCGTGTCAAGACGTAGAGTCTGCTGTCGTACTTCATAACTACATCACACCGTTTCATGAATTCAAGTGGTGACGGGAACAATCTACGGGTCCGCGATTATTTCGAAGAACACACACCGTTGCAAGTTCGGCCACGGACCGGATCGAGAATCAGTGAAATCCGTGTCAATTTCGTGTGTGGTAATCTTGCGAAAAGAAGGGTGAAAAAGAGAACGGTATCAGGAAATGAATCGACAAGTACTGTAATTGCCAGAAACTGTGCCTTCCCCTTTGTGTCGTCCGGTAACGATCAGTTCACCGGATCTCCGTCGAACCAAGTGTTGATTCTTCAAGACGAATCAACTGCCGGTATCATTCGACACATTTTGGCGTGGCAACGTTTCAGTACGGTTCATCATCGAAAACGTCCAGTCGATAGTTGGGCCGAGCCCTCGATACTGGGGGATCTACCAGCGACTCGGGAGCCGGGCAGATCGTCAGTCGATTGGAGAGTTCTAACAACTGAGTTCCGCCGCGAGTCATTTGTCACGACGTCATTCGCTTCCGCGTGTTGGGCCGCAGGCGGCGGTGGATTTCGGGCATCAGGCCGTAGGCGAGGGCGAGGATCTTGATCGGGTGCAGCGTTGGGGTGGGGGAGCGCTGTTCCATTTGCAGGCGGCAACTGCTGCATTCGGTCAGGCCGAGTTGATGGTCGTCGGCGCGCATCCGTTCGATCAGGTGCCGGCCGATCTCCAGCGATTCTTGGAAGTGTTCGCGCGTCAGGCCGAAGGTGCCGGCCAGGCCCGAGCAGCCGTTCTCGAAACGGCGCGCAGCGAACATTGGAATCATGTTGCACAGTTCCACCAGCGGTGTGGCGGAGCCCAGTGACTTCAGATGACACGGCGTGTGATACGTGGCGACCAACGGAAGTTCGCCGAAGTCGGTGCGCAACTGGCCCTGGCGGCGCAGTCCCGACAGGAACGCGCCCGCTTCGACCACGTGATCCGCCACGACCTGGACATCGGGGTGGTCGACGAGCATCGGATACTCGTGCTTCAAACAGACGGCGGCCGCCGGTTCGGTGCAGACGATCGGGCAGCCTTCGCGGGCGAATTCGGCCAGCACCCGGATGTTCTTTTCGGCGATCAGACGCGCGGCATCCAAGTCACCCATCGAGATCAGCGCCATGCCCGACGGCAACTGCCGCGGCGGGACATGCACCTTCTGTCCGTTGTGCTCCAGCACGCGTGCGAACGCGGTCGCCAGTTCCGGGTCGTGAAAGTTGGCGAAGTGGTCGACGAAATAGACGACCGGCTGACCATTGCGGATCGTCGCCGGCGGTGCCGTCCATTCGCGTGGCGCGGTTCGGAGAAAGGGACGCCGGGCCAGCGGCGGCAGACGGCGTTCGGCGGCGACCCCCATCGTCCGTTCCAAGACCCACCGCGCCGCGGAGTTCCCCAGCAGCGGATTGATCAGCCACGCGAGTCGGCAGAGGAGGTTGCCCCACGAGTGAACCCGCGACAGAAACCACTCGGACATCATCGGCCCATTGGCGGCGAGGTGCTGAGACTTCGCCTCGATCATCAAGTGAGGAATGTCGACATGATTGGGACACTCGCGCTCGCACTGCTTGCAGTTGAAGCACAGGCCCGCCAGTTTCCGCATGTCGGACGACGCCAGATCGTGCGTCGGGATACGGCCATCGAAGACCGCTCGGACGGCATTGGCTTTCGCGCGCGGGGAACGCTCTTCGGACGGAACCGCGCGAAAGAACGGACACATCCGTTGCGCCGGTTCCTGAGTTCGGCAGGCCCCGCAGCCGTGACAGGCGGTGGCGACTTGGCTCATCTCGGCGGCAGACCACTTCAGTTGCAGGTCGTAGACCTGCGATCCCACCGTCTGGCTCGACACTGTTCCGCCCGCTCCCACCGTGGTCGGCTGTGGCGTGTTGACCGGACGCAGGTGATGAACAGTGAGATGGGGATCGTCGGTCAGCACCTTGCCGGGGTTCAGCAGGTTATGCGGGTCGAACAGCAGCTTCACTTCTTGGAAGACGCGGTATAGCTCGCCGTACTGCGACCGCAGAAACGCGGTGCGTGACAACCCCAGTCCGTGTTCGCCGCTGATCGAGCCACCCAGCGACAGCGCCGCGTGGTACAAGTCGCGCGCGAGCGCCTCCAGTCGCGGGCCGTCATGGAGCGTGGGCGGCGGCAGAAACGGACGGATGTGCAACTGGCCGACGGCCGCGTGGGAATACAGTGACGCCGTGATCTCGTGCCGCTGCAGGATGCGCCGCATCCGGACGATGAACTCTTCGAGTGCCTCGGGCGGCACAGAGATGTCCTCGACGATCGGCAGCGGACCGCTCGAAGGGTCGCGCACTCCATTGAGCAACGGCACCACCCGCAGAGGAAGCGACCAAAGGAAATCCAGTTCCTCGGGCGTGCGCGCGACGAAGGCGGTCGCGCCGGAGTCGGTCAGCTCACCCAACCGCATGGCGAGTGACGTCAGCTTGCCGGCCACTTCGTTCTCGCTGAACCCGACATGCTCGACCAGCAACGCGGCTTCGGCTGCGGCGGGCAGCAGGCGTTCGAAGCGCGTGTCGGTCTCCCGCGCGAGCGTCAGCAGCCGCCGGTCGAGCAGATCGCACGCGCTCGGACGATCGGCGGCGATGTCGCCGACCGCCCGGACCGCACCTTCCAGCGTGCTGAACGAAAGCAGCATCGCCCCCCGATGGGCCGGCAGCGGAACGGTCCGCAGGGTGGCCGACGCAAAC
>JAYTIB010000817.1:0-8267 GCA_043732205.1 Schlesneria sp.
CATCCGTCGAACGACGGCCGTGGAAATCTCCGAACCCGCCAGTCGCTTCAAGGCATCCAGCGAACCTTCCAACGCACGCAGCAATTGCGGAGCAATCTCAGTTGTTGCGGACATTGGCACCACTCCTTCTCACAGGTCTCAGTTCACCGGAGCCGATTCTAGCGCGAGACACAAAAACAGGCCACATCAGTTGGCTCAGTCAGGACGAACAACGGCACCCCGAAGAAAGAGGGTCATGACAACACGGGAGATATACATCGAGGACTACCGTAGGAGGAACGCCTCGTCCGTCCGTCGCCAATCGGTGTTCGCTCGGACGAGGCGTCCAAGCTACGGATTCTCGACTGGACGGCGGGGTCAGAGTCTTCGATGGCCCTGAGAAGGATCACGCCCAAGATTCCGGGCCTTCCGCAAAGCCTCCAGACCCGCCGGAAGATGTGCATCGAATTGGTGGGGTGGCTGTGGTCGGCGCTTCGCCGCCCGCAGTTGATTCGAGAGAATCGCTGCCTTGTCATTTTCTGGGGGCGAGCGAAACACACGGCCTCAGCCACCTCGTCCTATTTGTCTGTGGCTTTGTCCTTCAACGGTTCCGACTTTTCATTCATAGCAGGCTCATCTCGATAGGGTTTTCGATCTTTGTAAAGTTGCAGACGCTTTTCAGCAGCATGCTTTTCACCGAACTTGCGCGGATTCATGTCAATCGCTTTCTGCTCCCACTTAATTGCCGAGTCGAAATCTCCCGCTTCGGCGTATGCAGCGGCGAGTGTGTCAATAGGAGCAAACGTTTTCCATTGGTTCAGTTCGCAAGCCTTTCGGGCATTCGTGACGGCTCGTTCTCCGTCGCGGTACTTTTGGGCCGGACACGTCGCACGAAACCATGCTGCCTTCTCGTAGGCATATGCATCTGTTGGACCGAGGCGTATCGCTTCGTTGAAGTCAGTAAGTGCCTTTTCATATTCATCGAGTTTCGAGTATGCCGCCGCTCTGTCAGCGAAGACGAGTGGGTTTAGGGGATGACTCGGGGAGTGGTGGGCCGCCGTTTCGTCGGGGAAAAACGCTTGGTTATAATTGGCGATGGCCTTCGCAAAATCGCCCTTGCCAAACCATGCCCTGCCCAGATGCGAACGGGCGACTCCGAACTCATGAAGGCGTAGAGCTTCGTCGCAGTCAGCGATGGCCTTGTCGAATTCGCCCGTATGCCGCCATATAATTGAACGGTCGGATAAGTAAGAAGCTCTCCCCCCACTGTCGGGAGCAAGCTTAATCGCTTGATTGATTTCGGCCATTGCCAAATCGTACTCGCCCCTTCCACGCAAATCGGTTGCTTGTTTTTGATGGGCTGCGTCGGCTCCGAGTTCTTGGGCAAAACCGGGACTGGCACAGAGCAGTGTACATGCAATGGCAAGAAGTGTGCAGCGCATGTCGGTGTCTCCTGGAGGACGCAAGGTAAAACCGGCGATATGCAAAAGCCGCCTGGTGCGGGCGGTTTGCCTTCATGCTACCTACGTGAATGCCATTGAAACAGAGTACCGGACGGGGAGCAGGTGCGAGTGCCATAGGGTGTGTGGAGTCTTCGGAACGCACCATGATTGTTACGCGAGTGTGGTGTGTTCCAAAGACTCCACACACCCTACTCCTCAACTTCCTCGCTTCCATGAATTGCAGCAAGCGGGCCTTGTCCTTCGGGCGGCCCGTCTCCAGAACGATGCAGGCCAGATGCTCCGCAGAGAATACTCGCGTTGGCACTTCTTCCACATCGAAGGAAACGGCCTGAGCCATCGTTCCAAAGCCGGGGCGACAGCACCGTAGGATGGACGCCCCGTCCGTCCGTCAAATTCTTCTTCACATTTCTCACGGTAAGTACGACGACGCGGACGGACGGGGCGTCCATCCTACGGGTGCGCATCAGTCGTCGCGGAAGTTCCAGCCGAGGGCTTGCCAGTCGGGATCGATCCAGCGGGGAGTTGATTCGAGCGGCAATCCCGCCTGACGTGGATTGCCGCCGATGTACTGGATGACTCGCCACAGATGTTCTTCGTCTCGAAGGATTCGATCGTACGATTCCTGCTGCCACAACGAACCGGATGTGCCACCGACCGCATGAATCGCGCGAGATGTCATCGACTTCACGCACCGTAGCAAGTCTTCAAGTCACGTAGGGTGCGTGGAGTCTTCGGAACGCACCAAGATTGTTTCGTGAGTGTGGTGCGTTCCGAAGACTCCACACACCCTACTCCAACGACTGAAAGGCTTGGACCGTTTGTTCCAGTTCGGGCAGCTTGTTTTTAATCACGTCCCAAACGATGTCGGCGTTCACTTGGAAATAGGCGTGCGCCAACCAGTCTCGCATTCCGGCGATCTTCGGCCACTCGGTCTGCGGCATCTGTTGACGAACGTCGGTCGGAATTCGTTTCGCGGCTTCGCCGATGATTTCCAAATTTCGCAACACCGCATCGTAGACCAATTGATTGCCGACCAATCCGGCCTGGTCGAGTCCGGTCGTGTAACTGCGGACCCGCCGACAGCTTTCGAGGATGTCGTCCAGATACAAACGCCAATCACGAGACATGGACGGCTTCCTGTTCGATCCGGGGACGGAGCGCGGGACGAAGGTCGGCCGGGATCGCCAAATCGACTCCCGTGCCGAACAACTCCTCAAGATACAGCTTCAGGCCCATGTAGTTGTCGAAGGTTGGCCGGCCGACAAACTCGACGAGCACATCGAGATCGCTGCCGGGCCGGGCCTCGTTCCTCGCCACCGAACCAAAAATCGACAAGTCCCGCACGTCGAACCGCTGCCGAATCTGCGGCATTTGTTCGGACAAGAGGCGAAGAGCGTCCTTAGTATTCATCGTCCAACCTCACCGATCGAATGGCCAAACACTTCCGCGTCGAACCGGTCCCACCATTCGTCGGTGACGAGTTCTCCCGGTTCCGCCGTCCGGCCTTCGAGCAACAGCGACTCGATTCGCTCAGGCCGGGCACGGCTGGCGGCGATGTTCAAGCTGCTTTCGCGGAGTTGATCCAGCAGTCGCAGCTTGTCCTCCACCGGCAGCGCGGCCAGGCGCTGGCGATACTCCTGCTTGCTGCGAAGGATTTCACTGAACTCGAACGGCATGCTTCACCTCAGAGGAATTGTACTTCAATCCGTGATCCCCACCTTCATCTCGTCGCTGTTGGCTTTGAGTTCCGGGGCGTACATCGCGCTGGCTTTGGTGGGGAGGGAGCTGAACTGGCCGGGGATCTCGATGCACAGGCGGCGGGGCGGCCGGGTTTGTAGGCGTTGCGAAAGGCCCGGAATCTGCGGGCGATGCGTGGTGGCTGATCGCCCAATATCAGGGCCTTTCCGTTGGACAGAGGGAAATCAATGGGGGCCGGAGTCGTCCGGACTCCTTTGGTTGCGCCATCAATGGTGGTGGCGGTCGTTACGAGTCCGCGGGCGGAAACAACCCGTCCGCGATGAGCATTTGGCGTAACGCCACTCGGTCGGGAAGGTTCATGTTCAAGACCGCCACGGTGGCCCGTCCGACTGCCGTTCTGCCGGCGACCGACGGTCCGTTCCAGCGAAAGTGATCACTCCACACTTGAGTGCGCGGATGAAAGAGGGGTGTGAGTTTTCCAGTACGAGAATCCCGACCGGCAATGTTCGGGCCTTTTGCCAAGCTGTAATTCACGCACGCCAAGGCCAGATTCTCCGCCGCGTCCGGACCCTTGTGCTTCCGCGCGATCACATGATCAACATGCTGCGGCAAGAGATCAAACTCCTGATGCACCAGGCAGTCTTCGCAATGGCTGCCGGCCCGTTCCCAGACCAACCGGCGCAGGCGGGCGTTCATGGCCGGGGCGTCTTTCGAGACAGCGAACGGCGGGCTTTGGTCCTCAGCAGGTTCAAAAAGTTTCCGACCCGCGCGTATCCCTCCAGCACGGCCCGTTCACGCGGCGAAATGGTGCCCGCGTTGTTCCTGTCGAGCAGCTTGTGCATTTCCGCGACCTGATCATCGGTGAAGCTGAGCGAGGCCACGGCCCGCGCCACCGGGGCGCTCAAGGTCGGCTCGTTCGGAGCAACAACCGTTTCCAAAATGCGGACATCAATGCTGGGAGTGCGGGTGCGGTTCATGTCATTCTTCTATCACAGGTTCGGGGAATCGGCCATCCAGACCCACCGCCATGCGGACCATTCTCCACCCGGTCTCGTGCGGCGGACGGCCGAACAGATCCACGCACCCTACCCCGAATTATTCATGAAGAACCACGGAAAACACGGAAGCTCACGGAAGGAAAAGATTTGAAGCACGAAGCTGTTTTACGAAGTGCCTGTTGTGTGCGACGGGGTTCATTCATCGCAACTCCTCACCCTGTTTTCCTTCCGTGCAATTCCGTGTTTTCCGTGGTGAATAATCCGGGCTACCCATTGAAGCATCAGTCCGTGATCCCAACCTTCATCTCGTCGCTGTTCGCCTTGAGTTCCGGGGCGTACATCGCGCTGGCCCTTGTTGGCAGGGCACTGAACTTGCCGGGGATTTCGGCTCGTAGGCGGTAGCTGATGCTGTGCTTGCCGCGCATCAGTTGTCTCACGAAGAAGGCGACGCGTTCGTCGCGGAATTCGACGAAGGCCCCCATTTCGTTGCCGTTGTAGCCGCTGCGGACCTCGACCGGTTCGAAGCCGGCCGCCTTCATGTCCTCGAACATCAGGTACTCGTAGTCGTTCTTGCTGTCGATTTCGAGTTCGATTTCGACGAGGTCACCGCTCTTGAGGGTGCTGAGGTTGGCCAGTTCCGTGCGGTCGTATTTCTCGACCTTCTGCTTGACCACCTGGCCGCCCGAGCCGGCCACGTCGATTTGCTTGGCCGACTTGGTCAGCTTGTAGAACTTGCGCTGCACCTTCACTTCCAGACCCGCCTTGGTGATGAAGTCTTCCAGCGTGAAGTTGGTCTGGTAGACGTTGAAGTACAGCGGGCCGGTTCCCTGCTTGCGCAGTTCGAGCGTGTGTGGCCCGGTGGTGACCGCGTCCCCTTCGAGGACGAACTTGTTGTCGAACGTGAACAGGTTTGACGAGTCGACCTTCACTTCCTTCTGCTTCTTGCCGTCGAGCCAGACTTCGATCGTCAGGTTCGGCTTGTCTTCGCCACTGGCCTTCATGTAGTCGGCCAGCGCCTCGATGCAGAGCGCCGTGTCGCGGGTGCTGTTCCAATACGTCGCGTGCTTGCGGTTGTTGAGGATGTACTTGACCAGGCGCGAGGCCCGGATGTCCTGCGGGGCCGTCTTTGACAGCAACTTCAGGTAGTAGGCGTTCGCCTCGATGTCGCTGCCGTACCAGTACCACCAGCCGTCGTTGGGGAGCTTCAGGTAGGCGGTCTGATTCTCTTCATCCTGCACGACGAACTGTTCGATGTTCTCCAGGATCATCTTCAGCTTGTCGGCCTGCTGTTGCTTGTGCAGGGCCAGGCCGAACAGGGCCTTGGCGTAGACCGGCAACTGCACGCGGTCGCGGTAGAGGAACTCGTTCATCTCGGCGTGGGCGATGTCGGCGTCAACCAGGATCATGTAGACGAGCGCGTCGAGCGCGTCGGCGTGCTGCTTCTGACGAACGTCCTTCTTGCCCCAGTTCTTGATCCATTGGACCTGTTCGTCCTGATACCGCTTGAGCCACTCGATCCCCCGTTCGAGGACACCGGGGACGATGGCGACGTCGTTGGCCTTGGCGACCTGCAAGCCGTGGGCGACCACGGCGGTCGTGTGCGGCCACGAGTGTTCGCCGTAGCCGCTGAACCAGCCCCAGCCGCCGTCGGCGCACTGCATGGAGGTCAGCCGTTCCAGCCCCTCCTTGACCATCGCTTTGACTTCCACTTCGTCAAACACCGGGTTGCGGTCGAACCGTTTCCAGCGTTTGGCCCGTTCGACGTCGTCGCCGATTTCCTGGGCGTTCAGATTCGTCCGTTTGGCCTGAATGTCCTTCAGGTTCAGTTGCATGTTCAGCAGAACTTTTTGCGTGATGACAGTTGGCAGGAACCGGTTCAGCGTCTGTTCGGTGCAGCCGTACGGATAGTCGACGAGGTACGGCAGGGCGTCGACCATCGCTCCGGCGAGTGTCGGCGAGTACCGGGCTTCCAGCCGCGATTCGTTCTGGCGGCGTTCGGCCGGAACCGTGAACTTGACGCTGCCGCTCGCATCCGCCGGCCGGATCGCCCCGCTGAACGATTCGGTCTTGAGCATGCCATGCACGTAGACCGGGAAGGACATCTGCATCGCGTCGGACTCTTCATCGGACAGGGCCTTGACGGTGATGTTCGTCGTTCCCTGACCAGTCACTTTGACGCGCCAATCGACGCGCTGCTCGGCACCGGCCGCAAGCTTGATCGACTGCGTGATCTCCTGTGGCCCCTTTGCGTCGCCTCCCTTGGGATTGGGCGACAGGATCGAAAGCAGCGAGCCATCGACCACGAGCGCGACTTCCACGGCCTTCTCGTTCTTGAGGTAGCTGTGGACGTTGGCCGAGATGACGACTTCGTCCTTCTCGACAAAGAACCGCGGCGCCTGCAGCCGGACGAGCAGGTTCTTTTTGGTGGTGACTTCCACCTCGCCCTGCCCGACCTTGGTGCCGAGACCCATCGCCCATGTCTTCACCTTCCAGCCGGTCAGGCTTTCGGGCATCTTGAAACTGACTTCGGCCAGTCCGGTCTTGTCGGTGGTGACGGACCCGGCCCAAAAGGCGGTGTCGGCAAAGTTGGACCGCACGGTGGGAGCCTGCATATCAGGAGCACCGCCCGGTCCGCCGGGTGCGGCTGCGGCCTTGTCGTCCCCCAGGGCGTTGAGGCCGTCCGACAGCGCTTCTCGCGCTGCCCCTGCCATTGGGGCTCCCGGTGGGCCGCCGCCGCCGAAGCCGCCTGGCGCGGCTCCGAGCATCATCGCGCGGTTCATGTTCATTCCGCCGCGCGTCGCTGTCATCGTTCGCAGCCCCAGCCCCTGGTTGCCGAATCCTTCGCCTTCTAGCATCCCGCCGAAGGTTCCCAAGTCGGCCATGCCGGTCTCACCGTTCTTCAGCAGGTTGTTGAACCAGCGGTCGAGCGTGCAGTCGCGCTGCGGGTGATGCTGCCTGCGCCACTTCCAGAAGAACTCCCTAATCTCGGCGACGTTGGAGCCCCCCGAGATGTACTCGACGCTCTTGTCGTAGACGGTCATCACCGTCGAGCCGACGAACGGCTCGCCCGTGGAATCGGTCAACTTGATCTGGACCTTGGCTTCCGCGCCGGGCTTGTATTCGGTCTGCGATGGGAGCACCGAGACGTTGATCACGCGCTTCTCGGGCGGCACGACGACTTCGCGCATTTCCTGGTGGTACTTGCCGTCGGCGATGGTGAACGCCTCAATGAAAAAGTTCGGCATGTCCTTCTGCACAACGGTGATTTCTTCGACCGTGGTCTTCCCCTTCAGTCGGATGATCTTGGGAGGCAGGTACACACCGTTCGAGGGACGCACGAACAGCATCACGCAACCGTCGGGCTTGTTGGTCGTGACCATCAGCCGGACCTTTTCGCCGGGAGCGTATTGCTGCTTGTCGGTCACCAGTTCCAGATCGTTGAACCGGAATTCGCGACCGTCGAAGCCTTCGCCGCGCACGACGAAGACATAGGCCCCCTCGATCGTATGCTGCTTGCCGTCGGTCACCTTGTACGACAGGCGGTACTGGCCGGACTTGGTCGCGGCCAGTTGCTGACGAGCGTGCCCGGTGGCGTCGGAGTCGAGCTTCCATGACTGCACGGCCTCTTCGACCGGTTGCTGCTTGGCGTCGTACGTGATCTTGAACAGCGTCAGCTCGCCCTTGCCGCTGACCGGCTTGTTGTCGAGCGTGTGGGCGTCGAAGCTGGCCTCGATCGTGTCGCCGACCTTGTAGTGGCCGCGATCAACCCACGCGAAAACGCGGAACGGCGTCCGGCTGACGAGGACGCTGCCGGTCCCCACGATCGTGCGGCGCGATTCGTCCACCACTTCGGCCGTGATCGTATACGAATGATCTTCGTCGCCGTGGACCTGTTTGGCTGGCAGCGTGTCGATCTCGATCTTCACCGTTCCATCGGGACCGATTTCGACTTCCTGTTCCGCGACGACTTCCGGCGGCGCGTTGTTGTGGCCGATCCACCAGCCGATCGGCCGGGCGCAGCCCCAGTTGTTCCAGCCGGGATACCACGAGTAATCGGAGGCGAACCACCAGTAGCCCCTGCCGTAGAACCAATCCCAACTCGCGGTCGGATACCAATGGCTGTCATGCG
>JAYTIB010000818.1:0-8263 GCA_043732205.1 Schlesneria sp.
CCAAGAAGGGTCTCATCGAAGGCGAAAGATAGACCAAGCCGGTCTCATCACCCAGCCCAACATCTCACTCCGCCCTCGAATTGTCCGCTCTCATCCCACGGTGGCACATGCCCTCACGCGGGCGTCCCCCCGCTGCGCGCCGACCACGAAAACAACCCGCCCGGCAGTGCCATTCAGTCCTGACCCCTTTGATTTTCCCCGACTGAGTTTGCTCGTCCGCACAGTCACCCGAAACGTGAGCGCGGGCGGGCGCTCCAACTGACTCTGAATTCGGAGCGTTCTGGAGCGTTCGCCCTCGTTCACGCATCGAGCGTGTGATTATTTCGCCACCGACCTTGCGTCGGTGGTTCAACGGCTTTTGCACTAGTCGGATTTCGCGAGAGTTTGGAGTAGCGCAGAAGCCGTTAAACCACTGGGACAAGCCCAGTGGCGAAAAAGTCACAAGCTCGTCGGGTTGCTTCGTTGAGTCGAGGTGTCAGTCGGTGGACCATCCGACGGACAACACAGCACTGCGACCAGTCTCGCTCCGTTGGTCGATTCCAGTGCCACCTCGGCCACCAATTGGTCGGCCCCTTCGACCAACGGAGACAACAACACCAACGGTGTGTGCGGATATTTCGTCTTCAGCGACTAAGACCTCCCGCACCAATTGCTTGATCCGCGGCACATCATCGAGCACCAAATCGCGATGTCCCGTGACCCCCACAATCAACGGAATCGCCGTCGGCAACGAGTTCACTGCGTTCGGCAGACTGGTGGCGCTGGTCATTCAGAATCTTCCCCGGTCATGGTCACGGTGTCATCACACGCGCCATTCCACGTAAGTTTCGAGAGAAAGAAAAACCAACCGCGGGATGCGTTTGGCGATCGGAGCTCGACTTTTCCATCACGGTGTCAGTGTTGGCAAGCAGTCGCCCGTCAGGCCGATCCGCAGCACTTCTTGAACTTCTTCCCGCTGCCGCAGGGACACGGATCATTTCGGCCAACCCGCGGCGCGTCGAGACGAATTGTCCCCACGCCCGGCTCATGGCGACCGCCGACTGGAACGGGGCCGGACAACGGCATCGGCCTTGGCAAGTGCTGAGGATAGGGACTCGGTGCGGGACGTGGTGCGGGACGTGGTGCGGGAAACTCTTGTGGTGTCGGCGTCCGTTCTGTGAACGAGGCCCAGCGACTCAATTCAGTGACCGTGTCCGTCAACTCCGATCGTCCGTCGATCAGCCGTTTCATCGTGGCTTCCAAGCCTTCCGCGTGATGTTCCTCAACGTCTTCCCAGCCAATGATCTCGTCATCGACCAAGTCACGGTCAAATGCGGAGCGAAACTCTTCCATCAACTCACCGGGCCAAAGATCACAGGTCTCGCAAACGATCCCCGCACTCACGGTCAGATCGCGTGCCGCGCAAGCCTCGAGAAACAGCGCTCTCAACCAACCGACCACTTCGTCGCGGGATCGCACTCCCCAAGCCACCATCTGCACCAATCCCCCCACGGCGGACCAGCGCACGTATTCGTAAACCTCCGGATCGCGAATCAGCGCGAGCACGTCGTCCACCCGGTCACTCGCCAACGTGCGAATCGTCGTCTTCCAGACACCGTGAATCAGGTCACCAAACAGATCCGTTGACAGCTCGCCGGGCAATCGCATGGCCGCCAAGAGTGCCGGCCAGGCTTCACGCGATTGAAACTCCGTGAGCAAACAGAAGGCGAAGAAATGCCCGTTCGTCTCCGGCACATCCCCCGCGCGAGCATTCGCCGTCGCTTCTTCGACCAGGCGAATCAACCCCGGAATCATTTCCTCGTGATGCGCCTGAGCCCACCGCAACGCCGACTCCGGCAGCTTCCCATGTTCGGCATCCAACGCCTCCAAACAGCTTTCGACATCAAACTCTGTTGAGACGCTCATTCCCTGTTCCTTCTGTTCTTCCGGACCCACAACAAACACGGCGGGCATCCTGACGATTCCACAACCCGGCGCGAAGCGGCCAGCCTCTTCTTCTCTTCATGGCGCGCGGACAGGCGTCGGGAGTGCCGGTGAAGATTCTCGGTGGACCGCGTTCGCCTTTGACCCGGAGGGTTTTCAGCAATCAGCTTGGCGGTGAACGAAGCGATACCTCCGGCTTCAACGGTTCGAACGATCACATCCCAGCGGGATTCCGGCAATTCTGGCGACGACATCGCAATCGTCCAACGGCACTCCGAAGGCCAAACACACTGGAACGCGGCTCCGTTGCTTTCGGCGCGGTTCCAGGCTTGGCGGCGGTTCAGCATTTTGAAGTCTGTATCGCCGCACCAATCTCCCCTGTGCTATACCTCACTCGGCCGAAGGTGAGTCGTTTCACCGCGTGGGCATCGCCCCGCGCGTGAGCGTTGATTCACGCTCAAAACACGCAGGGCGATGCCCACGCGGTCAAACGAAAACATCTCATTCCTGCCCGCGAGCGGTATCACATGCCGTGTGTTACGATGCCGCCACGCGGGACATTCGGTCCCGCGTGAGAAAACCTCAGACTTCCCCCGTCATTCTGCAATTCATGAACCTCCTGGCATTCGCGTCGTCACTCATGGACCCGTGGTCAACGAGCCGTCTCCGCCGGTATCGCACCGTGGCGGATCGGGTCGTGGCCCGATCGGAAGAATTGGCGCGGCTGGATGACGATGAGTTGAAGGAGCTCGGCAGTCGGATCGGTTGGGAGGCGCGGACCGGGACGCCGTTGCGACGGCTGCTGCCCGAGGCGTTCGCGCTGGTGCGCGAGGCATCGCAACGGGTGCTCGGGATGAAGCACTTCCCCGTGCAGATCATGGGGGGCATCGCGTTGTTCGAGGGACGGATTGCCGAGATGCAGACCGGTGAGGGAAAGACGCTCACCGCCGCCCTGCCGACGTTGCTGCATGCCCTGGCCGGCAAGGGTTCCCATGTGGTGACGACCAACGATTACCTCGCCCGCCGCGACGCCGAGCTGCTCGGGCCGGTGTATGAACGACTCGGACTGACGGTTGGGCGCGTCTGCGCCGAGTCCACTCCCGATGAGCGGCGCGAGGCGTATGCGCAAGACATCACGTATGGCACCGCGCAAGAGATCGGCTTCGACTTTCTGCGCGACCGCTTGGAGCAACCACCGGGCCTGCTGTCGATGCTCGACATGTCCGATCCGCTGAACCGGGGGGCGTCGGTCCAGCGCGGCCACCACTTCGTGCTGATCGACGAGGCCGACAGCATTCTGTTGGACGAGGCGCGGACTCCGCTGATCATTGGGCTCGAAGAACCGAACGATCCGTCCACGGTGCATCTGTTCCGGTGGTGCCGCCGCACGATTCGGGATTTGAAGCGTGATGTCGATTTCACCTATGAACCGGAACACCGCCGCATCCAACTGACGCACGCCGGTTGCCGGAACGTCCTGCTGTGGTCGAAGTCAACGCTGCTGGGATCGGTCGACACGGAGCGGATCTATCAGCACATCGAGCACGCGCTGACGGCGGAGTTCGGCTTTCAACGCGACCGCGATTATGTGGTCGTGAAGGACGTGGTGCAGATCGTCGACGAATCGACCGGGCGGATCATGGAGGGTCGCAAGTGGCAGCAGGGATTGCACCAGTCGATCGAGGCCAAGGAACGTCTGCCGATCACGGCGGCGACCGGCGAAGCGGCGCGGGTCACGCTGCAAAGCTTCTTCCGGCTGTACACGCATGTGGCCGGCATGACCGGAACAGCGCGGCCGGCGCGGCGCGAGTTGAAGCACGTCTACGGACGCCGGGTCATCGTCATTCCGACAAACAAACCGTGCATCCGCGAGGGGCTGCCGCCCCGCGTCTTCGCGACGATCGAGGCCAAGCGAAACGCCGTCGTCGACGAGATCGCGCGGCGGCATGCGACCGGTCAGCCGATCCTGGTCGGAACGCCGTCGGTCGCCGCGTCGGAGGCACTCGGCACGCTCCTCAAGAAACGTCAGTTGCCACATCAGATCCTGAACGCATATCTTCACGCGCAGGAGGCGGAATTGATGAGCCGCGCGGGCGAAGTTAGTCTGATCACGATTGCCACCAACATGGCGGGACGCGGCACGGACATCCGGCTTGCCGAACCGGCGAAAAAGTTGGGGGGGCTGCATGTGATCGCCACCGAGATGCATTCTTCGGCCCGGATTGACCGCCAACTGGTGGGCCGCGCGGCCCGTCAGGGAGACCCCGGTTCATACCAATACTTTCTGTCGCTGGAGGACGAGTTGTTTCACTGCCTGACACCGGACCAATTGGCTCGACGGCGGCGCGGGGCGCGTCCCGATAACAATGGCGAACTCGCCGCACGGACTTGGATGCCGTTCTTTCGACGGACTCAACGATTCTTGGAAAAACTGCACGCCAAAGCCCGACGTGACCTGCTCCGGCAGGAGAAGCAACGGGCCGTGGCCTATCGGCAAATGGGATTGGACCCCTGCCTGGAACTGACGGAGAACTGACCGATGCCGCCAGCCCCCACCACACCGACTGCGCCAGCGCCGGTGCCTGCCGATTCGCCGCAGGCTCTGGTGCTCAACATCGCGCGCGAGATTGAACAACTGGTCTCCGGTGGCCTCCCACCGCAGCAGTTCTTTCCGCGCTTCCTGGAGAAACTAGTCGCAGCGGTCGCCGCGCCGGCGGGAGCCGTCTGGCTCCTGGAAAAAGGTCAGTTTCAACTCTGTTGCGATGTCCGATTGAAAGCGACTGGGCTGCTGGACGGAGCCGACGGCCAGCGTTTTCAGCAGCGATTGCTCGGTGAAGTGGCGTCGAACGGCGAGACTCAGATCGTCCATACCGACGACGAGCCGCAGGTCGTTTGTCCAAACCGGCATCTCCTGATTCTGACATCGCTGCGGGCAAACGGTATCTGCCGCGGCGTGGTCGAGATCTTCCAGCGGCCGGATGTGGCCGCCGGAGCGCGGGCGGGTTATCTACAGTTCGTCGAACAGATGTCCGGGTTCGCATCGCTGTATCTCGAACGCGGCCAGGCTCCGTCATCGCCGACCGTCGCGGGTGTCTTCAACGACGAACTGGCGCGGTTTGGTTTGCAGTTGCAGCGCAGTCTGCTGCTGCGTGACGTGGCGACCGTGGCGGCGAACGACGGCCGTCTGCTGGTCGGCTGCGACCGGGTCAGTGTGGTCCTGCAGCGCGGACGCAAGATCCGGGTCCATGCGGTCAGCGGTCAGGAGTCGATTCATCCGCGGGCCAACCTGGTGAAGTCGATGGTTCGTCTGTCGCGCGAGGTGATCCGATCGGGTGTCGCGGTGAAGTACACCGGGAAGACCGATGCGTTCGCGCCGCAGGTCAAAGAACGACTCGGTGACTTTGTGCAGGAGAGCGGCGCGCGGATGGTGTTCGTCACGCCGCTCACCGCGCCGACCGCGCTGGTGTCGCGCGAGCCGAAAGAAGACCGTCCACAACAGTCCGGCAAGGTCTTCGGCTGCCTGGTGCTGGAACAGTTCACTCAAAGCGAGCCGAGTCGCGAGTTGACCGACCGACTCGACTGGCTCGGCTCGTTTTCCGCAGCCGCGCTGCACAACGCCCGGACCCATCAGGCAGTCTTCCTGCTACCGGTGTGGTCGGCACTGGGACGCGCCACCGACTGGCTGCACGGACGAAAGCTGGTGAAGACGGCGGTGGCCGCGGTGATCCTCACCGCCATCACCTGCATCATGACACTCGTGCAGATCGACTTTCGCGTCGAGGGGGACGGACGGCTGATGCCCGTCACCCGGCGCGAAATCTTCGTCCCGTACGATGGCGAAGTGGTCGACGTGCTGGTCGCCAGCGGTGAACGGGTCACCGCGGGGCAGTTGCTGGTCAAGCTGCGCAACAACGAACTGCGTTCCGAACTGATCGCCACCGAAAGCCAGCGCGAGGAAAAGCGGAAACTGCTCTCGGCGCTGCTGGCTGAACGCGATGAGGCGATCAAGGGGCCGTCCGGTGAACGCGGCAACCGGATCGAAGGGGAGCTGGCGAAGACCAGTGCGGAATTGCAGGGGCTCGAACGGAAGCTGCAGGCGCTCGAGGATCGCGAGCGCCTGCTGAACGTGACCTCGCCGATCGCGGGTGTGGTTTCGACATTCGAAGTCGACCAACTGCTGAAGCATCGGCCGGTGCGGCGTGGTGAGATTCTGCTCGAAGTGATGGACGACACCGGTCCGTGGCAACTCGAACTGAACGTCGCCGAGCACCGAACCGGACACCTGCTCCGGGCACAACAGGCGAACTCGGACCCGCTGTCCATCAAGTACCTGCTGGTCACCTCACCGGAACGAACGCACCCGGCGACGCTGAAGGAAGTTGGCACCCGCGTGGTCACATCGGAGGGCAACCAACCGGTCGTCGAAGTGCTGGCCTCGCTGGATGACGAACGGGGTCTGTCGCGTCGGATCGGCGCCGAGGTCCGCGCCCGAATCCATTGTGGCCGCAAGAGTGTCGGCTATGTCCTGTTCGGTGACGTGATCGAGTTTGTCCAGAAGTATCTGTGGCTGTGAGCAACCGCGCAAGAACAAGCATCCGATTCGGAAAAAGTTCGTGGGACGGGCACTCATGCCCGTCGATGGTCCGACGACGGGCATGAGTGCCCATCCCACAAAAACGTGCAAGGCGAGCGGCAGGAATGGGAATACAAGCACGCAGCGCAAGCGAGTGAGTAAGGAGCGTTCGAGAAATTGTTGTCGCCTTTCGCTCCGCGAAAGGGCGTCCTTTCGCGGAGCGAAAGACGACAAACGGGACTGTCATTTCTCGAACGCTCCTAAGCGAGTAAGTGAGCGAGTTTTCAGACACACTCGCTTGCGCATCGTGCTTGTAGGTGGGTAAACGATCATCTGCCGCCAGCCGAATTGTGCTGGGAATGATTTCGAGGATTGCAACTCTTGAGACAAGAACCATGAAACCAACAATCCACCCGTTGATGATTTGTGTTGCCTGCCTGCTGGTCGTTCCGTTCGTCGGGGCCGACGATCCCGCTCCGGGGACGATCCGCCTGTCCGGCTGCCGGATCAAGCCGGCCGAACAGCGGACTCTGTCGGTGAACCAGTCGGGAGTTCTCGACGCGGTTCCACGCGAAGGGGATTGGGTCGACGTGGGAAAGCGCGTGATCAGCCTGGAGGATGAGCTGGCCAGGGCGTCGCTGGCCGTGGCCGAACGCGAATCGAAGAACGATGTCGACATCCGCTACGCCGAATCCGGCAGTGCCGTGGCGCGTCTGGAACATGAGCAGGCGCTCAAGGTCAACGAGAGCGTGAAAGGAAGCGTGACGATCACGGATGTCCGTCGCCGCAAGTTGGAACTGGACCAAAGCCTGTTGCAGATCGAGCAGGCCAAATACAAGCAGACGGTCGCGGTGTTGAAGCGGGACGAGGCCGCGGCGCAACTGAAGGCGTTTCATGTGATCGCTCCGATCTCTGGAACGGTGAACAAGATCCTGAAGCACAAGGGCGAAGCGGTTCGTCAGGGGGAACCGATCCTGGAAGTGGTGAACACGCGCCGCGTGCGGGTCGAGGGATATCTCGACGTCGCCAATCGCCGGCGCGTGACGGCGGGAACTCCGGTCGAGGTGACCCCCGAGGCCCGGCCCGGCGAAACAACCGGCTCGCCGCTGCGTGGCAAGATTGTTTTCGTCGACTCGGTCGTCCAACCGGTGACGCAACAGGTCCGCATCTGGGCCGATGTCGAGAACAACGATGAGATTCTGCTACCGGGTCTGACGGCTGTCATGACCATCTCACCGGAAGGCCCGCCGCCCGGCGGCACGTCTCAAGCGCCGGCGACCTCGCGCCGGTGACGGTACGTTGAATGGCGCAGTAGGACCGGGCACTCTTGCCCGTCATTCCCCGAGAAAACGGACGGGCAAGAGTGCCCATCCTCCATTTGTTCAGCTCACTCGCAGACTCACATGATCGCGGCTCGACCAACACCGAAAGCTTCCTCCGCCGCGCCGGTTCCCTCGTCGCAGCGGCCGATCCCGTTGCGCGGTCGAAGCGATCTGACCGCGCAGTCGATGGAGTTTCAGGGAACCCAATGGTGGGTGCTCAAAGATCCCGTGGGGCTCAAGTATCACCGGCTGCAGGCGCCGCACTACTGCGTGCTCGGCCTGCTGGACGGTGAGCGCAGCCTGAAGCAGGTCCGCGATGAGCTCGCCAAACAGTTCCCGACGATCCCGCTGCAGTTGGCCGACGTGCAACGGATGATCACCAACCTGCACAGCCAGGGACTGGTCTGGAGTGAACGCCCCGGACAGGCGGGGCAACTCATCAACA
>JAYTIB010000819.1:0-8262 GCA_043732205.1 Schlesneria sp.
GAGGTCGTGTCCCAATTGGCAGACGCTCTTCAGACGTTCCAAGTTTGTGCGGTGCTGCTCATCGGGAACGACGAGGGCCAGGTTTTCCATCAGGCCGGGAAGATCGAGCGCGAGGTCGTTCAGTTCGGATCGCAGCGAGTCACGGTCAGCCTTCTTCAAGGCGGCCGGGTCGCACGGCCAGTCTTTGAGGCAGGCCAGTTCGACACCGCTGTATCCGATGTCGGCACAAATCTTCAGCGCTTGGGAAACTTTGAGCGACTTCATCCCGTACAGGCTGAAGCCGAAGCCGATCTTCGGAGGCGGGGTGGCCCACGCGAGTTTGCCCGCGCAGGCAAGACCACCGGCCGCGGCGCTCAATGTCAGAAAGCCGCGTCGAGTGATTGGGTCGGTCCGCATCGGCGATTCTCTCTGGCTATTGGCTGCTGGAGGATGGGCACTCTTGCCCGTCCGCGTTTGGTGCTCGGTCATGTCACCAACGGGGAGCATTGCGCGGGAGCATCGTCACGTCACGAAAGACCGGACGGGCAAGAGTGCCCATCCTCCAAAAACAGGTGCCACGCTGAATGTTGTCGGACAGGGTAGCTCAAACGGGATTCTGTCAAAAGTCGGAAGGGAGATCTCTCAATCGCTGTCATCTTGGCAGGACGCGGCGGCTCGGGAGGAGCATGTCGGAGGAGGTTTGCTGTGGGCGTAACAACTTACGTCAAGAGTCGCTCGTCGGCACGTTGGTTGCTTGAAGGGAACGAGCGTGGTGGAATCCGCCCCGGTGGCAGACGGTGTTGTCCTGTCCCAGGTCGGATGTCGCGAGCAACGAAGTTTGCGATGGGTTTTCCGCTCTGCAAGCGAACGCTGTTGTCCTACCAAGCCTATTTTGCTGGTTGAGGAGTCGCTGTGGCCAAGTTGATTATTTATGACGAAGACGCACGCAAGAGCTTGCTCGAAGGCGTGTCGAAGTTGTCCCGTGCCGTGAAGAGTACTCTGGGGCCTCGCGGTCGCAATGCAGTGCTCGACAAGGGCTGGGGCGCTCCCAAGGTGACCAAGGACGGCGTGACCGTCGCCCAAGACATCGATCTGGAAGACAAGTTCGAGAACATGGGCGTGCAACTCGTCAAGGAAGCGGCTTCCAAGACGAGCGACGTGGCGGGTGACGGCACCACCACCGCGACCGTGTTGGCCGAGGCGATTTTTCGCAATGGCCTGCGCTATCTCGCCAGCGGATACGATCCGATGGCGATCAGCCGCGGAGCCCAGAAGGCGGTCGATGCCGTGGTGGCCGAGTTGAAGAAACTCGCCAAACCAGTCAAGGCGGATGATCGCAAAGCGGTCGAAACCGTCGCGGCCATCGCTGGCAACAATGACAAGGAAATCGGCCAGATCCTGGCGGACGCCCTGATGAAGGTCGGCAAGGACGGCGTCATCACCGTCGAAGAAGGCCGGCAGGTTGCCACGGAAGTGGAACTCGTCGAGGGGATGCAGTTCGAGCGGGGCTATCTGTCGCCGCACTTCGTCACCGACGCCGACAATCAGGTTGTCGAGTTGGACAACTGCCGCATCCTGCTGTGCGAAGAAAAAATCAGCAGCGCGAAGACGCTGGTGCCGCTGTTGGAGAAGATCTCCAAGGCCGGTCTGACGCTGCTGATCATCGCCGAGGACATCGAAGGCGAAGCCTTGGCGACTCTGGTGGTGAACAAGCTGCGTGGCATCCTGAAAATTTGTGCCGTGAAGGCTCCCGGATACGGCGATCGCCGCAAGGCGATGCTGGAAGACCTCGCGGTCCTGACCGGTGCCAAGGCGATCTTCAAGGATCTGGGTCTGAAGCTCGAAAGCGTCGAGTTGAGCGATCTGGGTGTCGCGAAGAAGATTCGCGTCGACGCCGAGAACACGACGATTATTCAAGGGTCCGGCAAGAAAGCCGAGATCGAAGGACGCGCGGCGCTGATTCGCCACGAAATCACCAAGACCGACAGCGAATACGATCGCGAAAAGCTCCAAGAGCGATTGGCGAAGCTGGCGGGCGGCGTGGCTCAGATCAGTGTCGGTGCCCACACCGAAACTGAAATGAAGGAACGCAAGGATCTGCTCGACGATGCGCTGGCCGCCACGCGGGCCGCGATCGAAGAAGGTGTCGTTCCCGGTGGTGGTGTGGCTCTGCTGCGATGTGCCGGCGTGCTGGACAAGCTCAAGCTGTCCGGCGACGAACAGCACGGCGTGTCGCTCATCAAGAGCGTACTCGAAATGCCGATCCGCACGATTGCCGAGAACGCCGGACTGGACGGGGCCGTGGTCGCGAACAACGTTCGCAAGTCCAAGGACAAGTCACACGGCTACGATGCCCTGAACGACCGTTATGGCGACATGTTCGACTTCGGTGTCGTCGATCCCGCCAAGGTGGTTCGCACCGCATTGCAGAACGCTGTCAGCGTGGCCTGCCTGCTGTTGACCACTGACAGCATCGTGGTCGAAGCTCCCAAGCCGAAGGAAGACGACCATCACCATGACGACCACCACGATGGCGGTGGCATGGGCGGAATGGGCGGCGGCATGGGTGGCATGGGCATGGGCGGCATGGGCGGGTTCTGAAAAAGCTGTTAGCTGTTAGCTCTTAGCCAGAGAAGACAGCGACCGCGAGACCAAACGAGTTCCGCCTCAATTGAGTAACACATACGAATCAGCGGTTTGCCCCTTCTGGCTAACCGCTAAAAGCCAATCGCTAACAGCTTTTTCAAGGAGTAACGAATGAACCTCAAGCCTCTCGATGACCGCGTTGTTGTCGAACCACTGACGGCCGAAGAGAAGACCGCGGGCGGCATCGTGCTGCCGGACGCCGCGAAGGAAAAGCCGCAGCGCGGCAAGGTGCTCGCCGTCGGTCCCGGCCGCCTGCTGGACAGCGGCGAACGCTGCCCGGTCGCGGTCAAGATCGGCGACGAAGTTCTGTTCGCCAAGTACGGCGGGACGGAAATCGAAGTCGACAAGAAGGAAGTCAAGATCCTGCGCGAGTCGGACATTCTCGCCAAGGTTGTCAGCTAACGTGGGCGGAATTCGCCGAAGTCGACAAGCTGACTTCGGTGAAATCGGACCACAGGTTCGGCAGGGTCTGGCGACCGTGGCCGAGCACAAGTGGATAGTGGGTCGGAAGACCACGAGTCCGAATTGGTATCAGTGATTCTTCCCTATCCACTACCCACCCTCCACTACTCACTATTTCCCACAGGAGCCCTGACGTGGCCAAGCAACTGTTGTTCGATGATCGAGCCCGCCTCAAGCTGCAGAAGGGCGTGGAAACGCTGGCCCAGGCGGTTGCCGTGACGATGGGACCGACCGGTCGAAACGTGATCATCGACAAGTCGTTCGGCAATCCCGTCGTCACCAAGGACGGCGTGACCGTGTCGAAGGAAGTGGAACTCGAAGACCCGTACGAGCACATGGGTGCCAAGCTGGTCAACGAAGTCGCCTCGAAGACCAGCGACACTGCTGGCGATGGCACCACCACCGCCACGGTTCTGGCCAGGGCGATCTACGGTGAAGGGCTCCGCAGCCTGACACTGGGAGCCAACCCGACCATCGTTCGTCGGGGAATCGACAAGGCTGTCGATGCCGCGATCGAGTTCATCGAAAAGATGGCCAAGCCGGTCTCTTCGAAGGAAGAGATCGCCCAGGTCGGATCGATTTCGGCCAACAGTGACCGCACGATCGGTGACCTGATCGCCGACGCGATGGAGAAGGTCGGCCGCGACGGCGTCATCACCGTGGAAGAAGGCAAGGGCAACACGACGACGCTGCAACTGGCCGAGGGGATGCAGTTCGACAAGGGCTATGTCTCGCCCTACTTCGTGACGAATCCCGAAGAGATGAAGGTCGTCTTGGAAGACGCCTACATCCTGATGTTCGAAAAGAAGATTTCGAGCCTGCGGGATCTGGTGCCGGTCCTGGAAAAGGTCGCCCAGCGCAGCAAGCCGCTGTTGATCGTCGCCGAAGACGTCGACGGCGAAGCCTTGACGGCGCTGGTCGTCAACAAGCTGCGCGGTGTGTTGCAGGTCTGTGCGGTCAAGGCACCGGGATTCGGCGATCGTCGCAAGGCGATGCTGGGTGACATGGCGACCCTGACCGGCGGCATGCTGATCTCGGAAGACCTGGGCATCACGCTGGACACGGTCGAATTGAACCAGTTGGGCCGGGCCAAAAAGATTGAAGTCACCAAGGACAACTGCACCATCATCGAAGGTGGCGGCGATGCGAAGGAAATCAAGGCCCGCGTCGACCAGGTCCGCCGTCAGATCGAGGCGACCGAGAGCGTGTACGACCGTGAGAAGTTCCAGGAACGTCTCGCCAAGTTGACCGGTGGCGTGGCGATCATCTCGGTGGGTGCCGCGACCGAAGCCGAAATGAAGCAGACCAAGGCCCGCATGGAAGACGCGCTGCACGCGACCCGTGCCGCCGTCGAAGAGGGGATTCTGCCCGGCGGCGGCGTCGCCCTGCTGCGAGCCATCGCGGCGGTCAGCGAAGTGAAGGCCAAGGGCGACGAAAAGATCGGCGTCCACATTGTCGTCAAGGCCCTGGAAAGCCCGATCCGTCAGATCGTCAACAACTGCGGTCTCGACGGCAGCGTGGTGGCGGACGAAGTCCGGCACCTGCCGACCAACACGGGATACGATGCCAACGCCGGCAAGTACGTCGACATGTACAAGGCCGGGATCATCGATCCGGCGAAGGTCGTCAAGAGTGCCCTGCGGAACGCGGCTTCGATCGCCGGACTGATGCTGACGACTTCGGTGCTGGTGACTCGCAGCGACGACACCGAAGGCAAGCCCAAGTCCAAGGTCGAAGGATCGGTCCACTAACAACAGCGTGGGGTCGGCGTTCCGCCGTCCATCCACAGTCGAGACGAACATCAATCGAGCCGCCGGGGCGATCCCCGGCGGTTCGTTGTGTAAATGGTGTTTGTGGAACAGACGCAGTTTGCTCAAATTGATTGACGATTTTTGATTGACGATCTGGAAGGGGCAAACATGACCGAACTACTCGAACGTGCATTCGCGGAAGCGGCCAAGTTGCCGACGACGGAGCAGGATGAACTCGCCGAACGGTGGCTGGCGGAGTTGCACGCTGAGCATCGCTGGAATGAGGCGTTCACAAATTCGCAGGATGAACTGGCTCGTCTGGCAGACGAGGCGTTGGCCGAGCATGCGGCCGGTTTGACCGAGTGACGTAGTGACGTAGGGTGGGCACTGCCCACCGTCGTCCTTGCGATTGACATTGGAATTGGTGGGCAGTGCCCACCCTACGTCGGAGCGGGGCCGTGATGGCGACGAAGCGGGATTATTACGAAGTGCTGGGTGTCGAGAAGACCGCGTCCGATGACGACATCAAGCGGGCGTATCGAAAGCTGGCGGGCAAGCATCATCCGGATCGCAATCCGGGGGACGAGGCCGCCATCACCGCGTTCAAGGAGGCGGCGGAAGCGTTTGATGTGCTCAGCACTGCCGAGAAGAGAGCCCGCTATGATCGCTTCGGACACGCGGGTGTCGAAGGGATGGGGCGGGGTGCCGGCGGCGGGATGGGTGATGTCGGTGACATCATGGACGCCTTCGGGGAAATGTTCGGCGACCTGTTCGGCGGTGGTGGCGGCCGACGCGGCGGTGGTTCGCGGGCCAAGCGCGGGAACAGTCTTCAGACGTCGCTGACGATTGAACTGCTCGATGCCGCCGTCGGCTGTTCGCGGGAATTGGAAATCGACCGGCATGTTTCGTGTGTGACCTGCGGCGGCACGGGGGCCAAGCCGGGGACCAAGCCTGTATCGTGCGACTATTGCGGCGGACGGGGCCAGGTCGTGCAGTCGCAGGGGTTCTTCCGCGTTCAGACAACCTGTCCGGCCTGTCGCGGGTCGGGTCAGATCGTGCGCGACAAGTGCGCGGACTGCCGGGGTTCGCGGTTTGTCGCCCGAGCGTCGAAGATCACCGTCAAGGTGCCGGCGGGCGTCGACAACGGCATGCAATTGTGTTTGCGCGGCGAGGGGGAAGCGGGTGAAAGTGGCGGTCCCGCCGGCGATCTGTATGTGGAGATGCACGTCAAGCCGCATGCGCTGTTCGAACGCGACGGCCGGCATTTGACCTGCCGGGTTCCGATCACGTTCGCCCAGGCGGCACTGGGGACGGAACTCGATATTCCAATCCTGACCGGCAAGCATCAGGTCGCAGTCGTGGCGGGAACCCAACCGGGCGACGTCCTGCGGCTGCGGGGGCAGGGAATGCCCGACCCGCACGGCGGCCCGCGCGGCGACCTGCATGTGCAATTTCAGGTGGAAGTCCCCAAGAAGCTGACCAAGAAACAGGAAGAACTGCTACGGCAGTTGGCGGAACTGGATGACAAGCAGGTCAGCGCCCATCGCAAGTCGTTCTTCGAATCCGTCAAAGAGTTCTTCGGAGCGTCGGAACAGGGCGAGTGACCGGAACTGAACCAGAGATGTGTGGCGTCGCCGGACTCTAAGGCGAGCGGCAGACAAAAGTTTACCCACCTACAAGCACGATGCGCAAGCAAGTGTGTCCGAAAACTCACTCGCTTGCGCTGCGTGCTTGTATGCGAATTCCTGCCGCTCGCCTAACAGGCTGCCCAAGAGTCGAGCGATCAGGTGACCTAGTAAAAGTTGATGAGGTTGAACAATGACCAAAGAAACCGTGATACCGGACGAGAACGCGAAATCAGCAGGTGCCGCCGATCAGGCCGACGCGGCACCGACGTTGCCAGAGCAGCTTCAGACTGCGTTGGTGGAGCGTGATCAGTTCAAGGAGAAGTGGACCCGCGCGCTCGCGGACCTCGACAACTATCGGCGGCGCATTCAGCGCGAGATGGAAGAGGACCGCAAGTACGCGGCGCTGCCGTTGTTGAAGTCGCTGCTTCCCGCGTTCGACGGCCTGGACCGCACGCTCTCGGCGGCGTCACAGTCGAAGAACGCCGAGGAACTGATCGTCGGAGTCCAATTGACGATCAAACAGTTGGAAACCGCCTTGAACGGTTTCGGCGCCAAGACCATCACGGCGCTCGGCCAGCCGTTTGATCCCAACCTGCACGAAGCCATTTCCCAGATGCCGTCGGCCGAACATCCCCCGATGACGGTCTTGCACGACGTCGAACGGGGCTACATGCTGCACGACCGGATCGTCCGCCCCAGCAAGGTGATCGTCGCGAAGGCGGAGTGAGAGCCTAGGTGTTCAGTGTTCAGTTGGCAGTGTTCAGTAATCCGGAACGCGCCACCTGACGGCCTCTCTTCCACTATCCACTATCCACTCTCCACCACCCACTCTCCTCTTCCGGACGCCCCCTCATGCCGACCTACGATTACAAATGCGATGCTTGCGAGCATACGTGGGAAGAGTTCAAGTCGATCAAGGCTGAACCGACCAAGAAGTGTCCCAGTTGCGGCAAGAAGAAGGCCCGGCGGTTGATCGGGGCGGGGGCCGGATTGATCTTCCGCGGGTCGGGGTTTTACCTCACCGATTATCGCAGCGACGCTTACAAGAAGTCCGCCGAAGCGGACAAGCAGGCGCAGTCCGGCGGCGGTGACTCCGCGAAGAAATCAGATTCCGGGTCCGGTGGAGACTCGGGAGGCAGCGCCAAGTCTTCAGACTCGTCGTCCAAGTCGTCCGGATCGTCGTCCAAGAAATCTGATTGACCATGTCCTAGAGGATGGGCACTCCTGCCGGTCCGGCTTTGGTTTTCCAATCCGCGTCGCGCATGAAATCCAGACGGCCAAGAGTGACGCGCCCGACATAACTACCGTAATCCTGACGCTCCGCCGGGAGGACGTGATGCACAGTGCGTCATTCACGGGAGACGCTCACTCCGTGACCGTCCCGTCGGCGGAGCGACGGGACTACGGTAGGTTTTGCCGGGCGCGTCAAGACTGGCCATCCTCCGGTCTTGTGAATGGAGAGCCCGCGTGGTGCGCCTGATGACATGTCCCATCTGTGGAAAGCCCGTTCCCCCGGCGGTCGACCCCGCCGCTTCGACGACCCCCTTCTGCAGTCTGCGCTGCAAGCAGGTTGACTTCTGCCGCTGGAACGACGGTCGCTATGCGATTGTGGAACCGCTCGATCCCGCCAAGATTGCGGAATTGATGCTCGATGTGGAAGATCCGGATCTTCCGTCGGAAGAAAATGAGTGACCAACGAGTTCCCTCTTTGACGTGACCGACAAAAGTCCGAATCAGGTGAGCCGGGCGGCGTCAGCCCCCGGATTCCTCGCTGCCATCGCAAGAGTCCGGGGGCT
>JAYTIB010000820.1:0-3145 GCA_043732205.1 Schlesneria sp.
GGTTGCTAAGGACCGGCGCAGAATTAATTGTCGTGGTTTGCTCCGCGAACCAACGTTGGTTCGCGGAGCGAACCACGCCAAACAATTCTGCGCCGATCCTAAGGGGACTCGTTGATCGTCACGTGACTTCCCGGTTTCCAAACCGCTCGCAACTCACTGCCCCGTAACATTCGAGTCCCCAGCAGCGGTTCCTCCAACACTTGAGCGCGGACGACGGTGGTGCGCCCGTGCCAAATGACGTGCAGGTCAACCGTGTCAAAGTCGCTCGACCTGCCATCGGCGGTGATTCCCGTTTGAATGTCCTTCAACTCCAGGTCGAGGGTCCGAACGATCGACTCGGTGACGGCGAGATGCCCGTTGAATCCGGTATCCATGAGAAAGTCGATCTCGTGTGTTCCGCCCCGGTGATGGACGCTCAGCGAAACACGCGCCTCCAAATTTTCGTCGATCAATCCCTCGATCATCGCTGGCTCCGTGCGCGAAGTGCCGAGAACGCGGCGGGATAACCAATTCGCTCCACGAGAACCTGGGCGTCGGGATGCTTGGCACGCAGTTTCTCACCCGCATCACGGGCCTCTTCGGCCACCTCGTACTCCCCGGAGAGAACGTCAATGGCAACGAACAGCCCTTTGTATCCCGACTCCAGCAGTGCGGGCAATTTCGACTGATAGATCCGCCTTCCGCGCTCACCAACCTCATTTTTCGGCAATCGAGTGGTGGTCATTTTCAGCAGCCCTTCACAACCAGAACAACGTGACGCGGCACCTATTGCATATACAAATCGCCGATCAAAGTCGCCTCTCATCATCGCCACGGAATTGGTCCGTTGAATCTCCCCCCTACTCCGCCGCGATCTTCGCCCGCGCCTTCCACAGCGATTCCAGCACCGCGTCGATGTATTTCTCTTCGGCGAACGGGCTCAGGATGTAGCTCTTCAACGCGACCATCGGTTCGCCGTAGTCGGTTTCGCGGTAGCAGTCGGTCAGCGAGATCACGACCCCCTCGCCCTTCACTGCGTCGGCCTGCACCAACTGGAAGATGCGGCGGTTGTAGTCGTTGTGGGCCAGCAGTTGCTCGCGGTACGAAGCCTCCTTCTGTTCGTGCTCGATGATGCTGAACGTGTCCACTCCGTCGGGATAGACCCGGAACAGCGTGACCGGACCGAAGTTGCCGCGGTTACAGACGGTTGTCGCCGCGTGTCCTTCGAGGTGCTCCCGCAAGACTTCGGCCATCGCGACGACATGGCCCAGCAGCGCCCGCAGTCCGTCCTTGCCGAACAGCCGCAGATTGGCCAGCGCGGCCAGGGTTCCGCTGCCGCTGCGCGACGTTTCCAGCGTGTACCGTCCGGGATGATAGTGGCCGTCGTGGAACAGGTACGGCGTGTCCGACTGCTCCCGCGAGATCAGTTCGAGGTCGCGCGAGTTCTTCACGAGGAACAATGTCGACACGTAGGGGCAGAACCCGGTCTTGTGAAAGTCGATCCCGATCGAATCGGCCAGCGGCAGTTGCAGAATCCGCCGCCGGGCACCGGCCAGCGCCCGCACCGTGCGATGCCGGAAGTCGAGCGGATTCTTCTGGAAGTCGTAGTCGTTGAAGACCGACCAGGCCCAGCCGATGACCGCGTCGGCGTGGATGTGCGGCGTGTAGTCGAGTTTGAACTCGTCGACCAGCCGGTCGCGGACATCTTTCACCGCGGCCAGGTCGTCGAGACCGAAGTGATCGGTCGTCCCCATCGTGGCGATGATCGCCGCGATCTTGCCGCCGCTCTGCAGGACATCGCGTGCCACCGACTCCAGCAGACATGTCTGCATCTCGTTCTCGGGCGAGCACGGGATCTGGATCACGTTGTCCTGCCCGATGCCGAGCCAGTTCGCGACGGTCAGGCAGGCATAGTGAGCCTGCTCGGAACAAAGGATCACTGCCCGCTCGCGCACGCCGCCGCGACCGCTGCCGGGAGACGCCTTTTCCAGACCGAGCTTCACGCCGTACAGCACGGTCGCGGTCCCGCCAAACGTGAACAGTCCCGCCGATTGCTGCGGATCGTAGCCGACGAGCGCGGCGGTCATCGACGACACCTCAACCTCGGCCACCGCCACCTGTCGGGAAGACTCTTCACTGACCAGGTTCGGATTGTAGATCGAAGGAAGCAGCCCCCCGATCACGCTGGCGATCGTGGGAGGCGGCACGACGTTGATCTGCGCCCGCGGATGTCCCCAGATGAACAACCCCGACAGATGCTGCACCAGGATCTGTGTCACCTGCTCCAGCGTCTGCGGAGCCTCCTCGACCCGCGCTCGTCGGGCGGCGTCATAATCGAGCGTCACCGGTTCCCCCAGCAGCGGCGACACCGATTTCATCGCATCGAGCTGGTCGAGCGCCCGCAGAAACGAAAACACGAAATAGGCATCATGCACCCGATCGGAAACCGGCTGCGGAAACGCCTGCCGCAGCGACGCGACAAGTTCAAGATACGGCGAAGTCATCGATCCATCCCGGAAGGTCACACCAGATGCGCGAGGATCAGAAGCCCCGCCCGGCCAGTGTAACCACTCCCCGCGCCCCCGTCTTGCGGGTGACACGCAGCCCGCGTGACATGGGGAGTCGCCGCTCGTTCGCGCCCCCTCGTTCCCAAGCTCCCGCTTCACACTGCGACCAACTCGTCGTTATGACACCACCGTCAATCCGGCCAGCCGGGCCATTGCCGCTTGCCGTTGATCGAAAGTGCAGAACTCGGCGGCTCCGAGTTCGAGGGCCAACGCGACATGCAGTGTGTCCAACGTTCGGCAGAGGGTCGAAGCCGCATGCTGGCTGGAAAGCGCCTCGGCACGGGCGAAGATGTTGTCCCAGGGTGGCGTGATTCGGACGTAGAAGCCGCTGGCAAGGTCTTGATCGAAATCAGACAAGAGCGCCTGACTCTCGGCCTCCGTCACTTCATTCCGTCCTTGCTTCTGACGGATTGCGGAGCGCATCTCCAACAGATGCAGCGGCGTGAGCACTGGCGACGAACTCGCGGCCTGAACCAGCGTGACAGCCTGCACCGCATTAGGCCTTAAACAAGCAGCCCTCATTGTTTTTTTTGTATCGTGCGCGAGCGCGTACCTCGAGCGTGCCGAGGTTGTCGGTGTTGGATTCGGCGGTGTGGTTG
>JAYTIB010000821.1:0-3144 GCA_043732205.1 Schlesneria sp.
GCCACCCAGTTCGGCCGACTTCTCGATCGTCAGCTTGGTTTGCCCGTCGCTCCCCGTGTCATTGGGAATCTGTCCCTTGGAGGGACTGAGCAACGCGGCGCCGCTTTGGTTGGCGGGCGCCTGACCGAACAGGTCTGTGCGCGACAGACTCACCACGGCGAGCAGCAGACTGGGAAGCAGACTTCGGTGAAACCGGCGGCAATCAATCACGGTGAGGCTCCCTGAAGATCGGAGTATCCATTGGCAGCAGCGGCCGAGGGAATGATAATCCGGCCCGCAATGTTTCCCCACCTCGATCGTCATCCATTTGAAAGGATCCGTGCATGAGCCCCGCAATGATTCACCGAGTTGTCTTGGGAGTGTGTGGCTGGCTGGTGTTGTCGCAGGCATCGGCACCGGCATCGGCGCAAGAGACCGTGACGCTGCCGAAGGCGACGATCGATGGGACGGGACTCGGTTGGCGAGAATTGGGTGAGGCGGACTTCGTGAATGTGAACACCGATCCCGACACGTGGACTTGGAAGGACGGCGTCGTCCACTGCACCGGCAAGCCGGTCGGCGTCACCCGTTCGCAAAAGCCGATCACCAACTTCGAACTGGTGGCGATGTGGCGGCATCTCAAGGCGGGCGGCAACTCGGGGATCTTCGTCTGGGCGACAGAAGAGGCGCTGACCAACCTGAAGCCGAACTCGTTGCCACCAGGAGGCATCGAAGTCCAGATCCTGGATCATGGCTACGCCGAGCAGTACGAAAAGTCGAGTGGCAAGAAGGCGGACTGGTTCACCACGCACGGCGATGTCTTCCCGGTCGGCAAGTCCAAGATGGTCCCGTTTCCGCCCGTCGCCCCGAATGGTTCGCGCAGCTTTCCCCGCAAGAACCTGAGCAAGGGGGTCGGCGAATGGAACCACTACTACGTGCGAGCCATCAACGCCGAGGTCCGGTTGTGGGTCAACGGTGAGGAAGTCTCCGGCGGAACAAAGTGTGAACCGAGCACCGGGTACTTGTGCCTTGAGTCGGAAGGGGCTCCGGTCGAATTCAAAAACCTGCGGATTCGCGAACTGCCGTAAGGGGCGGCGCATGAATAACTGTCGGCGGGAAGCAATCGACCCGTAGGACGGATTTCCAATCCGTCCGTCAACGCCGGACGGATTGGAAATCCGTCCTACTTGGGGATGAACAGCATCTGCCCCGGTATCAGCGAGACCTTGGAATCCAGCCCGTTGGCCTGTTCAATGGCACCGACCGTGGTTCCGTGGCGTCGAGCGATCGCAGTCAGCGTGTCGCCCGATTTGACCTCGTGATATTGGGCCTCGTCGACCCCCTTGGGGCGGAACACGCTTTCGAGAGGGACATGCGGCAGGCTGTCTGACTTCGATCGTTCTGCGGCGGGGGCAGCGGTCGTGGTCGGGGGCGGAGTTGTCAACGGCGGACTGGCCGGCACCGTGTTTGACACGGCGGGCGGCATCAACCCCGGTCGCGCGGCCGGGGTGGATCGATCGGCGTCGACGAGCGCCGCGGAGCAGCCGAGGCCGACAAGTCCCGGTAACATCCAGCGGATGGTGTTCCACTTCTTCCGTGACGGTCGCATGGATCGCTTTCTGCCCGTATTCTCTGCCGGTTCGCCTTCGTAGGACGGACGCCTCGTCCGTCCTACGGCCCTTGAATTCAAGGCTGTCGGACGGATTGAAAATCCGTCCCACGAATCCATCGCACGAACGGCTTCGTACCGCGGACGGCTTATAGTTCCCGAATTCCCAGTGAGCAAGTGACGTCGACGATGAACACCCAACCCCTGGATCTGAGCAAGCTGAAGGTTCTGCCGCTCGCCCAGCGGCACAGTTTGACCACCGTCGACGAGATCCTGATCGATCCCGATTCGCCCGCCAGACCGTGCTCCGAACGAATCGGCTCGCAGATCCGGGACTGTGCCCAACGGATCCGCGCGGCGCGCGAGCGCGGCGCGTCGGTGATGCTGATCTATGGGGCTCACCTGCTGCGCAACGGAGCCGCCCGGATTCTCGAACGGATGATGGCGGGGAACTGGCTGACGCACCTCGCGACCAACGGGGCCGGGACGATTCACGACTGGGAATACGCCTGGTTCGGCGCGTCGACGGAGAGCGTCGAGATGAACGTCAGCAACGGGACGTTTGGAACGTGGCATGAGACGGCGACGAACATTCACCGGGCGATCATGGCCGGGGCGTTGGACGGACTGGGCTACGGCCGGTCGCTCGGACGCATGATCTGCGAGGATGGCGTCACGCTGCCATCACCGCAGGAACTGCGCAGCGCCATCGCCGCGGACCCCGCTCATCCGCTCACGTCGGCCCGGGCCGACCTGCTGCGGGCGATGAACGAACAGGGCTGGCCGACGGGACGCATCCCGATCGAGCACCGCTGGAAACACGCCTCGATCATCGCGCAGGCGTACAAGCACGGCGTGCCGGTGACCGTCCATCCGGGGATCGGGTACGACATCATTTCAAACCATTCGGTCTTCAACGGCGGTGCCATCGGCCGCGCGGGCGAATGGGACTTCAAACTGTTCGGGGGTGCTGTCGAGAACCTGGACGGCGGCGTGGTGTTGTCGGTCGGCTCGGCCATCATGGGACCGCAGGTCTTCGAGAAATCGATCAGTTGCGTCAACAACCTGCGGCTGCAAAGCGGTCGGTCGGTCGTGCATGACCATTCGCTCCATGTGGTCGACCTGCAGGACGGCGGCGGTTGGGATTGGAGTTTGGGCGAGCCCCCCAAGTCGAACGCGGCGTATTACCTGCGCTTCTGCAAGAGCTACTCGCGCATGGGGGGCACGATGCATTACCTGCAGTGCGACAACGCCATGTTCATCCACAACCTCGCCAGGGAACTGGCGCTGGCCTGATGCCGCCGCGTGTCGTGGGATGGCAAGCGACTCTTCTTTGGGAGTGCTCCGGCTTGACGGAGCTTTGGAATTTTGGATAGCGACGAAGCCGCCTTGGGAGTTCACTCGAAAGAGAGAGTTCGCAGATTTCAAAGAAAGCGGCCGGGCCGCATTTCAAAGCTCCGTCAAGCCGGAGCACTCCCAAAGTTCGCTTAGGATCGGCACGGAAATAACTGTCGCAGATTGTCGTGGTTCGCTCCGCGAACCAACGTTGGTTCGCG
>JAYTIB010000822.1:0-3143 GCA_043732205.1 Schlesneria sp.
TCGAACAGGCGTTCCTGCACGGCCAGTTGCTGACAGGTGCTGGCCGACATCAGGACGATGTCGACGATCCCCTGGTCGATCACCTGCCGGATCTGTTCACGGTATTCGGGCAGGGTCTTGAACCGCAGTTCACCCTGATGATCCTCGGGCGAACCGCCATTGCGGACGACGCCGGCCTGGCGGACGACGCCGGGGGCGGACATCCCGAACGCCATGTCGGCATCCTTGGCATCGGCGATGATGAAGTCGCGCGCTCCGCTGGGATCGGCGTGAATCGAACGGAGTTTGGCGTCGAGGGATTTTTCTACGGGCATTGGCGGGGGGCTCACAACTTCGACGAATTGGTTGGTGAATCAGGTGACGGACTCATCGGCGGCTTGAGGGATCTCAGTCGTTGCGGCGTCGACGGGATTTGTTCGATCATTTCGTTCGGTCGCCCCATCCGCTTGCGCAGCGTGAAGCCATCGTACGGCGCGCCGGTCGCCGTGCGGGCTTCGTAGTACAGTTCATCGCCGTTGATGCTGATGATCTGGAACAGTTGCACGTCCTCGGCGACGCGCTGGAACTGCGGCCGGTACGGTCTGTCGAGGTCGTACATTTTCGGTCCGCTGACCGAGACCACATAGACCGTGCCGGCGGTCTCACTGCGGCCGGTGACACCGACCGGCTCGTTCTTGGTGCTGGCGCGGCTCGATCGGCCGTCGACCATGCCCGATCGCGCGTACGTGTGATCGTGACCTTGCAGGACCAGATCGACGCGGTGCTTGTCGAAGACCGGTTGCCACTGGCTGCGCAGCTTGGTGTTGTCGCGGGACTTGGCGGCCGAGTAGATCGGATGATGACACGTGACGATCGTCCAGCGGCAAGGGTTGTCCTGCAACAGCGCATCCAACCACACCGCCTGTTCGGCCTGCTTTTCATTGGAGTTCAGCGAGATGATCCGCACCCCCTGAAAGTCCAGGAAATACGCGGTCTCGGCCAGTCCGGCGGGGCCGTTTTCGGGGAGCGTGAAGTGTGGTCGCCAGCGGTCGGTCAGCGACGATGCGAGAGAGATTCCGGTCAGGGGATACTCGTGATTGCCGGGCGTCGGGACGCTCGGGATCATCGCATTCAGCCAACCTCCCGCCTGAAACCACTCCCCCCATTCGGCGTCTTTGCCGGAGTTGTTGACGAGATCTCCGGCGTGCAGCAGGAACCGCGCCTTGGGGGCGTCGGTGAAGGCTTCGCGGATCACGCGCGACCACAGCGATTTCAGTTCGGTCTGGGCATCGCCGAAGTAAACAAACGAAAACGGCTCGGGCTGGTCGCTGGCGGTGGTGAAGTGAAACCATTCCGTCCAGTTCGAGCCGTCGCCCACACGGTAGGCATACTTGGTCGCGGGGACCAGCGCCTCGAACTCGACCGAGTGATAATGAGCCGGGGCCAGATCGGTGACTAGGAGCGACGTCTTGGCCTTGAGCTGGCGGGCGCGTTTGACAAACTGCCCGTTGTCACCGGCCACGGCAATCTCGGCCAGACCGACGGCGACGGACGTGTCGGTCCGCCACGTGACCGCTTGAGAACGGGAAGGGTCGCCGGCCCACGTCAGGATCACCCGGTCCGGCCGCGAAGTCGGTCGATCAATGGCAGCCTGATCCACGGCCTTGATCTTCATCACCTCATTCGCCGGCGGTGCGGGGACGGAAGTCGATGACGTCACGGCGGTCGAAGTCGCGGGCGTCTCGGTGCATCCGGCACACGCCAGCGCCAGCAGTGCGCCAGCCCACCAGACGCGATGATTCCGACTGCCTGCCGTTTGAGCCACGGGTGCGAACCCTGAAAGAATCTTGGCCGCCGAACGCCCCCCAAGGACCGGCGCATGAATAACTGTCGGGATTCGGTGAGAATCAGCCGTAGCACGGACGCCTCGTCCGTGCGTGCAAAACCCAGTCATCGCACGAAAGGGACGCACGGACGAGGCGTCCGTGCTACGACAGTTATTGATGCGCCGGTCCCAAACCGCCAAAGCAGGGGACCACGACAACCTACCACATGTCTTCGGTGATTGCAGCACGGCTCATCGGGATGGCACACGCAGGTCGAGGTACGGCTTCAGAAATCCCGAGCGAACTTCGACAACGGCTCGAACCGTCTGATCGTCACGTAATGCAACCGGCCATCGACCCGTAGGACGGATTTCCAATCCGTCCGGAGTTGACGGACGGATTGGAAATCCATCCCACGTCCTTGGTGGTTGAATTCCCGTGAACGGCCCAATGCTTTCGCTCTCTCCTCCCAGACTCGCATTGCCTCATCCGTCGGTCGGGAACTATAACCCCGCCGCCCTGCTGGCTTTTCTTTGACCGTTCCTTTTGGCTGTGACATGGACGTCCTGCCCCGCATCACCCGGCAGCTCTTTGAGCTGTTTCGCGCGATGTCGCTCGTGCAACGAGCGACCTTCGTGGCGGTGCCGGTGTTGGTTCTGGCGGGACTGGCGTGGCTGGTCGTCTTCAATCGGCCGGACGATCATCAAGCGGTCCTCTTCGGCAAGACGTTCGCCTCGGATGAACTGGCTGTCGCCGAGAAAGCGTTGAACCAGGCCGGGCTGTTGAACTATCGCCGCGAAGACCGCAAGTTGCTCGCCCCCGCCGCGGAACTGGATCGGTACAACGCGGCGCTCGTCGAGTTCGATGCCGTCCCACCGGACCTCGGTTCGCAGATGTTGAAACAGTTCGAAACGCTCGGCCCGTTCAGCACCGACCGGCATCGGCAGGAAATGAAAGACGCGCTGCTGCTGCAGGAACTGCGGCGGATGATCAAGGCGGTGCCCGACATCGAAGACGCGCGCGTCGCGGTGGCCAGTTCCGGTCGGCGCGTCGGGTTCGGACAGAAGCCGCGCGTCACGGCCAATGTCACCGTCAAGCCCCGCGCCGGGCGCGATGTGTCCGCGCGGCTGGTCGGCTCGTTGCGGCAGGCCGTCGCGAGCATGGTCCCCGACCTGTTGCCGGCGGATGTCACCGTCTTCGACGTCACCAAAGGTCAGGCTTATTCCGGCGAACAAGACGACGACCCGCTCGACGGCCGACTGCTTCACCGAGTCCGCGAATTCACCCGGCAGTACGAGCAGCAGATCCAGAAGGCTCTCACCTTCATCCCGAACGCGA
>JAYTIB010000823.1:0-3141 GCA_043732205.1 Schlesneria sp.
CCTGTCGCTGCTCAAGACCGATCTCGGCTTCGACATGCTGGCCGAGATCACCGCCGTCGACTATCTCGAATACGAGGGGGCGACGGACCGGTTCGGCGTCGTCTATGTCGTGCTGAACCTACAGACCGGCGAACGGCTGATCGTCAAGACGTTCGTCAACGATCCCGATCCGTCGCTGCCGTCAATGTATCCGCTGTGGAAGTCGGCCGACTGGTTGGAGCGCGAAGTCTACGACATGTTCGGCATCACGTTCACCGGCCACCCCGACCTGCGCCGCATCCTGACCCCCGACGAATTCACCGCTTATCCGCTCCGCAAGGATTACCCGCTGAAGGGCCGCGGTGAACGCCACAACTTCCCGATCGTCACCCGCGCCGATGGCTGATTGCCTGGAGTCACTGTCTTGTCCGCCGCCATGACCCCGCCGATTCAATCGACGCGTGCGTTCACGCTGGATGAGTTCATCGAACTCCCGGAGCGGGATCAGTATGAGCTCGTGCGGGGGCGCTTGGTGGAGCAGACGATGAGCCTTGAGTCACAGTGGGTCGCCGGTGAGGTTTACGGTCATCTCCGCGAGTACGTCGGAAGTCACCACCTTGGACGGGTGTATCCGGACGGGACCGCATACCAGTGCTTCAACGCGCTTCCCAATGATCCGTTCCTGGTGCGGCGGCCCGATTGTTCATTCATCCGCAAGGGGCGGGTTTCAACGGATCAGTACAAGTCGGGGTTTTGCCGTGTGGTTCCCGATCTGGTCGTCGAAGTCATCTCACCGACGGATGTCTATCGCAATGTGCAGCAGCGCGTCCATGAGTTTCGGGAAGCGGGTTGCCCACTGATCTGGGTCATTGATCCGGACTCCCGGTCGGCCTTGGTTTACCGGAGCGACCGGAGTGTTTCCGAAGTGGGAGACGACGGGATTCTCGACGGCGGCGACACCATCCCCGGTTTTTCCGTCCGGCTGTCCGATGTGCTGACTGAACCGGGGACTGAAGGAATTCTGTAGAAGTCTTCGTTGTGCCGCGCACACGACCCAATCGTAGTTGTCATCGAGATCTAAGAGAATGCGGAGTTCGACGGTGAAGACGTGCTGCCCGGTTTTCACTGCCGACTCGCCGATGTCCTGCCGCCCGCCAAGTTGCCTGATGTGCTCTGAGTTGATTCCACAAGTCGCGCGTTGCGAGTGACCCATGCCGTTTGACGTTTCCGATCTCGCCGAAATGGATGCTCCGGAAAGGGAGTATCTCTGGACGCTCAACTTTGGGCCGCAGCATCCCGCCACGCACACCACGCTGCGGCTGCTCCTGACGTTGGACGGCGAAACCGTCATCAATGCCGTGCCGGACATCGGCTACCTGCATTCCGGGTTCGAGAAGCTGGGCGAGCATCTCGATTTCAACCAGTACGTGACGATCGTCGACCGGATGAATTACATCTCGCCGCTGGCCAACGAAATCGCCTGGCATCACGCGGTCGAAAAGCTGCTCGGCATCGAGATCACGCCGCGCTGCAAATACCTGCGCACGATCCTGGCCGAGCTGATGCGGCTGCACGACCACCTGCTGAACGTCGGTACTACGGGCCTCGATCTGGGGGCCTTCACGGCGTTCCTGTACGCCTTCTATCAGCGGGAAAAGATCTACGACATCGTCGAATCGGCGTCGGGGCAGCGGTTCCACACCAGCTACACGCGCGTCGGCGGAGTGATGTTCGACGTGAACAACGCCTGGGTCGACAAGATCCGCGAGTTCCTCAAGGGCTTCATGCCGGTTCATGCGGAAGTGCATCGTCTGCTGACCCGCAACCGGATCTTCATCGACCGGCTCAAGGGGATTGGCTATCTGAGCCCTGAAGACGCGATCAACATGGGGGTCACCGGTCCGCTGGCCCGGGCCAGCGGCGTGCTGCGCGACCTGCGCAAGGACGAGCCGTATCTCGCCTATCCCGATCTCGACTTCAAGGTCATCGCCTCCAAGGACGGTGACTGCTACGCCCGCTACCTGGTGCGCATGCAGGAGATGCTGGAAAGCGTCAAGATCATCGAACAGTGTCTGGACAACATCCCGTCCGGCCCGGTCAACATCGACTCCGCCACGCATGTCGTCCCCCCCGCCAAGCCGGCGGTCTACCGCAGCATCGAGGGATTGATCCAGCACTTCGAAGTCATGATGCCCAACCGGGGCTACGAAACCCCGCGGGAAGAGATCTACGCCGCGACCGAATCCCCCAACGGGGAACTCGGCTTTTACATCGTCGGCGACGGCAGTCCCCGCGCCTATCGCGCCCGGACCCGGCCACCGAGCTACATTCACTTCGCCATCTTCCCGCACATCATCAAGGGACATACGCTGAGCGACGTGGTGGCGGTGCTCGGCAGCCTGAACATCATCGCGGCGGAATTGGATCGGTAAGTGAATTGACCGGACGAAGATTTGGAACCACGGAAAACACGGAATTGCACGGAAGAAGAAAAGAGTTTGGGGCAGAATCAAAAGTTCGGAAATCGACAATCAGGCAGTGAATGCAAATTGCTTCTGCCTTTCTTTCCGTGACCTTCCGTGTTTTCCGTGGTTGTCCTCTTGAAACATCAGTGAGAACAAGATGGCTATGCTGAGCGAGGAACTGCGGGACCAGATTCGGGCGCAGTTTCCGAGATATCCCAACAAGCAGGCGGTCGTCCTGCCGGCACTGCATCTGGTGCAGGACGCGCACCGGCACGTGTCGATCGAAGCCGTCCGCGAAATCGCCGAACTACTGGAACTGCATCCGTCGGAAGTTCACGACGCGATGTCGTTCTACCAGTTCTTCAAGGACGAGAAGCATCCGCTCGGCAAGCACCGCGTCTGGGTCTGCCGCAGCATCAGTTGCATGCTGCGCGGCGGTGAGGAACTGTTGCAGCACATGTGCGAACGCCTGCACGTCCATCCCGGCCAGACGTCGGCCGACGGCAAGATCACGATGGAATTCGCCGAGTGCCTGGGGGCCTGCGAAGGCGCCCCCTGCGTCCTCGTCGACGACGAGGCCCACATGAACATCACGCCCGAAAAGGCCGACGAGTTGTTGAAGAGTCTGTGAGTCCGATTTGTAGGGTGCGTGGAGTCTTCGGAACGCACCGTCTTCGGTCTATCAGGTGCGTTCCGA
>JAYTIB010000824.1:0-3137 GCA_043732205.1 Schlesneria sp.
CTCGTGGTCCAACGTCCGCTGGTAGCCCAGTTCCTTCAACAAGCGGTGGTACTGCCAGTGCTGCCGGTCGTTGACGATCTGCCGCCGCTTGCCGAGCGAATGCGCCCGCGCATTGACCAGCGGCTTGTATTCCAAGTGCTCGTAAACGCGGCGCTTGACGAGGTCGACCGTCAGCAGCGGACTGACCAGCCGGCCGCCGCATTCGTTGATGATCTGATCGACGTGCTGCAGGAACTCTTTGGCGCGCGGCGGATCATTGTGCTTCAGCGCGTACGACCAGAGCGTGTGCTGATAGAGATGCCGCGCGGCGAGCTTCTTGGTGACGGCGTCGAACACCGCCGCGTCGTTCATGCGCCAGGCGATCTTGTCGAGGTTCAACCCGTGGACGTTGTGCTGGTCGAGGAACGCGAGCATCTCGTCGTTGGTCCCGTGCTGTGAGACATAGTCCCACGAGCCGGTGTCGATCTTGGTCGGCTTGTCGACGACATTCAGAATGAACGGCGCGGCCGACGCGATCAACGCCTCGTTCTTCGCCACATGCACCGGGAAGTGCGGGGCCTGGCCGGCCGTCGGGAAGTAGAAGTGGTACTCGACGGTCTGCGTGTGGTAGGGCTCGAGGTTCAGATGCACGGTCTTCGTCGGCTGGCTGTTCAGGACGGGGAGCGCCCCCTGCGGAATCTGCAGCAGCACGTTGATCTTCTGCCGGGACGACGTCGGATTCGTGATCACGATCTGGCAGCCGTAGACGGTGTGAACCAGGAACTCTTCGCTGACATACTTGTCGATCTGCTCGCCGTTCTCCATCCGGTGCCGGTCGCCGTGCCGGAAGAAGTTCTGGCTGACGAGCACACCCCCGGCCTGAGCGGGCGGGGCACCGGCCGCGCGGATCTCCTCGTGGAAGACGACCAACGACGTGCCCGGTGTCAGCGTCATCTTGGTCCCGTCGAACTTCGATTCATGCTTCCCCGCCTCAAACGGCAGATCGAGCACCGCTAGGGCCAGCAGCATCTCGGGGAAGTTGCGCGAGGCTTCGGCAATGTTGCGCGACAGGAACGGCGTCGCCGGATCATGCTGCGCAAAGTCCCGCCAGAAGGCGTTCACCGTCACGAGACCCGCCTGCTGCTGGTCGATCGTCAGATGATGATAGTTGTTCTCCGCCCACTCCCACGTCTTGTCGAGCTTGCGGTAGAGCGACCGGACCTGTTCGGCCATTTTCTCATCAGCGTCAAAGAAGGCGGACAACTCTTCCTTGGCTTCGCCCGCTTTCCCTTGCGCTTCTTGTTGCAGGGACACGCGTTCTCTGAGGGAGCGCCGCTTCATGTCCCCTTCGCCGTCTCTGGCGAGGACATCCTTTCTCCTGTTTTCATCCAGCTTTTGATCGCCCAATTGCAGTGCGCCGGTCCGTTTGCCGAATGCTCCGCCCGCCCCGCCGCCCGGACCACCCATCCCTGGAGCCGCTGCGGCGGCGGCCTCGGGTAGCACGCCGTTGACGTTGTCGCGCAACGCAATCTCCAGCTTTTCCATTGGCATGATCGCGTCCATCGCATCCTTGAGACCGAACTGATCGGTCAGGTCCAGTGAACTGCGTTGGACGGCGGTGTCGAACAGGTGGATGAAGCCGTCGATGTTCGGCGGCAGCAGCGAGTACAGGTCGCGCACATGCCGGCCGGTTTGGGGACGCTCGTTCTGCACGCGCTGCGCCAGCAGAATCCGTTCGACCACGTTCAACTGCTCATGGTTCCACGGCAGCAGATACGCGGAGAGATCGTGGCCCAGCAGGTAGTGATCGAGGAACGTCTGGTCCTTCTTGTTGGCGAGGTACGGCTTGATCACTGCGTTGAAGAACTCGGGGTCTTTCTTGAAGAGGAAGAAGCTCAGTTCGTGGCTGGCATGCTTCGAGTACAGCGTCCGCTTTTCCTCGGGCTTCAGTGTGGGCCAGTTCAGCAGGAACGCGAACTCCACCAGCTTCGGATCGCGATTCAACGTGGCGAACAACCCATAGACGCGGGCCAGGTTGTCATACGCTTCGAACTTCGACGTCGTGATGTCACCGAGCGTGAACGGTTGGCCAACGGGAACAATCGTGATCTGCTTTTGCTGGGCGAAATGCGCCTTGGGATTCAGGCCGGTCAGCAGGCGCAGATCGAGGAACGTCGGCTTCGGTTCGGGCAGCGACAGGCTGCGGTAGGTCGTGTTGAGCGGATCAACGGCGACCACATGCAGATGCTGGTGCGCCCCCAGTGTCTCGCTCTTGATCTCAATGACACCCTTGTCGTCCGGGATCAGATTGAGCAGGACTGCCGAGGCGTCGCCCAGGAAGTCGAGGTTGGCGAAGTGTCCACCGGGTGACGTTTCCGCCGTTGCCGGCGCGGCAGACCGGTCCGCGTCGCTGCCGGGTTTGCCGCCGGTCATGCGAAACGCCTCGCCTCCTTCGGCGAGTTGTTCGCCCGTTTGTGTTTCGCGCACGGCCCACGGATTCAGCAGCAGCGACGGCCGGTCGAGCATGTTGCCGGGGAACTTGTTCGCGTACTTGCGGTCGATGATGTAGCGGTATTCGTCGCCGATGTTGCGGCCGGTGAGATACACCGATTCGGCGGGCGACTGTGAGAACAGGTACGGCTCAGCGGCGCGGACGCGGCTGAGATGATCGTACGCGGAATACTCCGGCAGATAGCGGGTGGCGAAGAGATGGACGCGGGCGAACTTCGAGGCGTTTTGTAGCCTGATCGTCAGCTTTCCGCCGGCGGAGGTGATCGACTCGATCTGCACCGGTGGCAACGCCGGGGTTTCCAACTGGCGGCGCATTCCGACCACGAAGCGACCCAATTGCTCGCCCGCGGTGACCCGGACGCGGATTCGCGCGCCGGTCGATTTGAGCAGCAACTCGTAGTCGCCGGCCGAAAGCTTGTCGAGCACCAGCAGACTGTTCTGCACACCGAGATGATTGAAGCGATCGGCGACGTAGATGTCGCCGCGCAGTTCGAGCAGCGACAGTTCGCTCCGCAGTGCCGCAGGATTCGCAGGCGGGCCGCCTACGCTACGGGGCAGGTACGGGAGCGTGATCGGTTCACCGACTTTGCCGTGCAATGTTTGCGAGTACGTGTGCGCGTCGCCGCGCAGCGTCCATGAGTGCGATG
>JAYTIB010000825.1:0-3131 GCA_043732205.1 Schlesneria sp.
CCCACACGCCCGACCCCGCGCCAACAAGAAATCCTGCGACGCCTCGATCTCCCCACCTTCGCCCAACTCCTCCGCCGACTCCTCCCCCGACCACCCGACCACCCGACTAACAACCAACCCCGATCTCGATCTCGATCAAAGCCCAACCGGCCCCAACCGCCGGTCTGAACCAATCAACAGGGTGCGGAATATCGGGTTAAACGACTTGAACGTCTTGCATTCCCGCGCGAGGCACGTCCCGATGATCCTGCTCCGGAGTCTTCGTCTTGACTGACGATCCACTATTCCCCAGTCAAGCGGTACACTGCCCCGTGCGTGTTTCAACGCTTCCGACTTGTGATTCACCCCATTCCGATTCTCTTGCGAAGGAAACCTCATGAACGCCAAAGATGCGATCCGCGGAACAATGGACCTCAGCCTGAACGTGCTCAAGGGCTATTACGGCGACCTGACCGATGCCGAGTTGATGAAGCGACCCGGACCGGGCTGCAATCATCTGGCGTGGCAGTTGGGACATCTGATCAAGTCGGAAGGCGGGCTGCTCAACCAAGTCTGTCCCGGTGCCGCCGCGGAGTTGCCGGCGGGTTTTGCGGAACAGCACGGCAAGGAGACGATCGGTTCGGACGACGCCTCGAAGTTCTGCACGAAGCAGCAGTACACCGAACTGTTCGACAAGGTGCGGGCCGCGACGAAGGCCGCGTTGGACAAGCTTCCCGAGGCGGATCTCGACCAGCCGGGCCCGGAACAGATGCGCGACTTCTGCCCGACCGTCGGCTCGATGTTCTCGCTGATCGCCACTCATCCGATGATGCATGCCGGGCAGTTCGTGCCGGTCCGTCGGGCGCTCGGCAAACCGATTCTGTTCTGAGGTGTCGTTTCTGCTCCGATACCTCGCGGGGAACTTTTGAAGTTGCGCTGTTTTGGATTTACGCCCCAACGGGGCAGCCCTAAGTTAGCCCAGGGCAAGCGACCATCGGGAGCGCCGCCTTGGGTAGCGACCGTCACAGGTCTTGGAGCCCTGAAGGGGCGGCACTATGTTTATCGAATGAATAGTGCCGCCCCTTCAGGGCTTGGTATTCCCAATAATCCGCCCACCCAGGGCGTTGCCTTGGGCTGGCATAACACCGCCCCTTTGGGGCTGAAATCCCAAAAGACGCAACTTCAAAACGGCGAACTTCTGTCCGCAGACTTGATGTGACGTGTGAAGGTCACGGAATGAACTGAACACTGTCTGTCCGGTCTGGTCGAAATGACATCTCCGTCAGCATGTCTCCGAGTGACTTTTGAATCAGAGTGGGATTCGCGATGTTGCACACGTTGCGGGTTCCGGTTGCGGTCCTCTCCGTGAAGACCTTGCACCGCGGTTGTCCGCGGGGTGGTCTGTTTCACTTCTGCTTAAGGCGTCATCGCGATGCGAATTCTTGTGGTGGAAGATGATCCCGCCATTGGTCGGGCGTTGCTGCAGGGCTTCACGGAAGCGGGGCACACGTGCGACTGGGTTCAGGACGGGGTGGCGGGAACCGAGGCGGCGAAGTCGCAGCAGGCGGATGCCATTGTGCTCGACCTGATGCTGCCCAAGCGGAGCGGTCAGGAAGTGCTGCGCGACATCCGCAGCCAGGGGGTGTTGTGCCCCGTCATCCTGTTGACGGCCGTCAGTTCGGTGGACGAACGCGTGTCGGCGCTCAACGCCGGTGCCGACGATTACGTCTGCAAGCCGTTTGAATTCGCCGAACTGCTGGCCCGCGTGAACGCGGTTGTCCGCCGGACCAGTGTCCGCCCCACCCCGGTGCTGTCGGTGGGCGATTTGACGCTCGACCTGACCACGCGACGGGTTTCCCGCGTGGGACGGGATGTCGATTTGACGCCGATCGAATTCAGCATGCTGGAGTTGCTGCTCCGTTTTGCCGGTCAGGTTGTCACTCGCAAGATGCTGTGCGAGCACGTGTGGGGCTTCAACTGGGACGGCACGACGAATGTGATCGAGGTCCACGTCAACCGACTGCGCGGCAAGCTCGACAAGGGGCGCACCGAATCGATCATCAAGACGGTGCGCGGCCGCGGTTATGCGATCGCCGGCGACGATGTCTCGGAGCCGTGACTGCGGGGGAATTGCCGCGAAGGGGCTTTGCAGCAACAACGGCCGGGAGTTGTGCGCCGCAGTTCGACAGCCCTCCTCATTCGCGCTCCTCTTGATTCGCGCGGAAATCGTTTTGGTCCACGCGCATCAAAAGGAGCACGAATGAGAAGGCGGAGCCGTGACCGCGGGGAATTACCCGGTTGATCTTCGGAATTGCCTCCGGTCCGACGTATGATCCCCCTCACGGTTGCGGGGTCGCGCATCCCACTGGTTCCGGTGCCGTCATCGTCTTGTGATTGTTGCCGACAAATGTCCCACTCTGCCCTGATGCGAATCGCCAACACGATGCGCACGCTGCGCGTCCGGTTGACTGTCTGGAACACCGTCGTTGTCCTGCTGACCGTGCTGGTTGCGTTGTTCGCCGTTCGCGAGGGATTGCGGTTCTATCTGCTGTTGGAAACGGACGAGGTGCTTGAGGCCGAAGCCGAGGAACTGCTGCTGTTCGTGCAAGAGTATTACAACGTTGATCAGACTCAAATCATCGCCGAGATGAAGCGCAAGGCCGAAGCCCACCGCAAGAGTGACTGGTCCATCCGCTGGCTGGATGAGACCCGCGAACACGACTTGTGGCGCAGCGACAACGCGCCGGACAAGCCGCTCACCAAGTTTCTCGGTTCGTTCAGCGGCCATAATGTCTGGGGCTCGGCGACCCACCGGTCGATTGAAGTGGAGCTGAACAAGCGGGGATTTCCCCGTCAATACGTGCGTGTCGGGACTCCGATCCAGTTCGTGGACGACGACGTGAACCGGCTGACGCGGATCCTGGCGCCGGTGGGGCTGGCCATCTTTCTGCTGGCCCCGCTCGGCGGACTGCTGCTGGCGGAACGGGCCATCGCGCCGCTGCAACAGATCATCCGCACGACGGAGCGGCTGCGCCCGAGTCATCTGGAGGAGCGGCTGGTGGTCCGCGGCGTGGGCGATGAACTGGATCAACTCGCCACCAAGATCAACACCTTCCTGGATGTGATCGCGACCCACCTGCAGAAGAACCGCG
>JAYTIB010000826.1:0-3124 GCA_043732205.1 Schlesneria sp.
GCCAGTCGTTCGAGCGTCTCAACACGATCTATCCGAACGTGTACGACGGCGTCGAGGGGATGTACTTCATCCAGCAATGCGTTGCCAGCAGCGAACACAACGGAGCATGGCTGCCGCTGAAGCACCCGGTCGCACGCCGCTGAGGGTGACGTGAGTACCGTAGTGCCGTCGCTCCGCCGACGGCACCGAGTCCGGTGGGCGTACGAACCCGGTAGGACGCTCGTGGTCGCACGTCCCGTCGGCGGAGCGACGGGACTACAGTAGATTTGTCGGTCACGTCTCACTTGGCGTGACGCGAGTTCGACTGATCAATACCAGACGGGCGGGAGTGCCCATCCTTTAGCGAGTGCATCAATGAAACAACGGATCTCGGCATTTCTGGCGGTGTTCTTCGCGTGGTCGATACTCGACTTCATCGGCCACGGGCTGATCTTCAGTTCGATGTACGCCGCCATGCCGGGTGTCTGGCGTCCGCAGGCGGAGATGAAGATCGGTGTCATTTACTTGGGTGTGATGACGACCGCCGCCGCGTTTGTCGCCATCTATGCGATTCAAATTCAGTCCCGCGGCTTGATCGCCGGCTTGCTGTACGGACTGTTGTTCGGCCTGGCCCAGGGAGCCTCAATGGCCTGCGGCGGCTATGCCGTCCATCCGATTCAACCCGAGTTGGCGATCGGCTGGTTCGTGCTGGTCATGATCGAGGCGACAGTCGCGGGAGTGCTCGTCGGCACGATCATCCGCAAGCCGAAGTCGGCGGCCTGAGGCGAGCGGCAGGAATAGATACAAGCACGCAGCGCAAGCGAGTGTGTCTGAAAACTCACTCGCTTGCGCTGCGTGCTTGTATCTATGAGCGATCGGCGCGGATGAGTCGCCACGTGTAATCACAGGCCGACAGGATGCTCAGGGCGGCGGCAGTCCAGACGATGACGGGCAACGGCTGCCGATACCAGAACAACGCGCCGAGCGCGGCGAGCTGTCCCGCCGTGGCGAGCTTGCCGGAGACGCGCGGAGTCAGCTTGCGCCAGTTGCCCGCGCCGTACGCCAATGCGATGCCGCTGAGGACAACGGCCGCCACATCGCGAGAGACAATGGCCGCCAGTTCCGTCCACGACATCCAGCCGAATCGCATCACGGCGACAACGGCCCCCAGCACCAGCATCTTGTCGGCAATCGGATCGGCCAGTTGGCCGTAACGGGGAGTCAGTCCCAACCGTCGGGCGATCCAGCCGTCGATCAAATCGGTGAAGCCCGCGAAGATCAGGATCGCGAACTGCCAGTCCTGTGGAGACCACGGCAACACCAGCCCGAGTCCAAACCGAATCCCGGTGAGCGCGTTGGGAACCCAGCAGAAGAGCGTTCGGTAGGTCACCTGAATCTCAACCCCACTGCGGAAACAATTTGAAGAGCGCGATGGCCACAGCGGTCCCCGCGGCCGGGATCAGGACCGTGGTGACGAAGATCGGACCGTACGCGCGTGCATGCGTCTCGCCGCAGATGTTGCGGATCAGCATGACGAGGTATCCGTTCGCGGGGAGCGAATCGAGTGTCCCGGACGAGATCGCCACCACACGGTGCAGCGCCCGCGCACCAACATGCAATTCGTCGATATAGATCGGCTTGATGAGCGGCAACGCGATCCCCTGTCCGCCCGAGGCGGAGCCGGCGATCGCCGCGATCACCGCCACGGCCAGTGCGGCGCTGATCAACGGGTCGCCGGGCAGATGCGTCACCCAGCCGACGACCAGTTGAAACGCCCGCAGGTCTTTCACCGCCGAACCGAAGCCGACAACGGCACTCGTCGAACCGACCGCCAGCAGTCCGTTGATGAAGCCATCGCCAAAGCAGCCCCAGACGTTTTTCAATCGGGAACGCAACACGACCACCGCGACGGCCACGCCCAGAAAGATCGCCAGCGTTCCGTCTTCGGGGAAGTTCTCCAAGACCGTTCGCAAGAGAGGGAATTGCTCGCCGTCGATGAAATCCGCTGCCCAGTGACACAGTGCCGGGAGCACGTTCAACGCCAACAGCGTGGCCAACAGCGGAGAGATCGCGGCGAGGAAACTCGGGCCGCCGCGACCACTTGAATCCTCTGCCGCGCGATCACTGGCGCGCGGTTCGAACTTGTCGCCCGACGCCACCGCGCGGCGGATGGCCCGGTCGAGATACAACTGACCGGCCGCGAACATCAGCCCGGCCACGATCAGGCTGACCTGCCAGCCGGCGCGGGCATCGGTCAGCGGTGCGCCCGTCGTCTTGTCGACCAGGTACTTGATCGGGATCAGGTTTTGAATTTCAGGAGACCCGGCCGAAGTCATCGTGAACGTGATCGATCCAAACGCGATCGCCGCCGGAATGAATTGCCGCGGCAGGTTGGCCTCGCGAAACAAATGGACGGCGAGCGGGTAGACCGAGAAGCCGACCACGAACAGCGACACGCCGCCGTAGGTCAGCAGGGCACACGCCAGGACGACGGCCAGACAGGCGCGATGAGTTCCCAAGCGGCGGCCCACGGTGTTGGCGACGGTGATCGCCGCACCCGACTCGTCCATCAGCTTTCCAAACACCGCCCCCAGTGCGAAGATCAGATAGAACCGCCGCACGTAGTCGGCAAAGCCGTCCATGTATGGGCCGCTCATGCGGGCGACGGGATCAGTGCCGCTCAGGATCGAGACCAGCAGCGCACAGAGCGGCGCCACGACGAAGATGCTCTTGCCGCGCACGACCAGCGTCATCAGCAGACCCAGGCAGCCGAACAGTACGACGAGATGGTAGGCGTCACTCAGCATGGTGCGGCAAAGCTACCGCCGTGCCAGCAGTCACGCTAGCATCACGGCTCGTTTGACCATGTAGGCCGGAGTGAGTCGCTTCCACGTTTAGCCCCAACGCCAACGGCGTGGGAGCGAACGCGGGCGAACGGTTAATCGCACGCACGCCGTTGGCGTTGCGGCTAAACGGTGCTATCGCGCGATTGTGACCGTTTGAGGTAACTCAATGACAAACACACTCAACACGAGTGACTCGCGTCCGGCCCCTCACGGACGAGGTTCCGCGATCGAGCCGCCGAATCGGTTTTTCAAGGCTCACGCCGTTCCCGACTACGCGGATTTTGAGAACGATCCCGAGT
>JAYTIB010000827.1:0-3123 GCA_043732205.1 Schlesneria sp.
AACGGCAGTCCGCCACAAGATGTAGCGTTGGCTTCAGCCGACGCGGTACGACATCCTGCGTGGGTTGAAACCCACGCCACAAAGATTCACAAGCTCTGAGGCCCCGGACGGTGAATCTCTGACAGCACGTTGCACACGGACCGGGTGGGATTCCAGCACATGCGGTGGCCTCGTTTGACTGCCGAAGTGTTGCCGCTGCTGACAATCATCTCGCCGCTGATCGGTGCGGCAACCACGGTGGCCATGTCGCGATGGAATGCACCGCTGGTTCGCCCGATGGCGCTGTCCAACTCCGCAATGACCCTGATGCTGGCGATCGCCGCGGTGGGGATGTGCCAGTCCGCGGAGACTGACGACCCGGCCAATGCACGGATTCCTGTCGAACCGGGAATCACGTGGCTTGCCGACCCGGCCTCGGAGCAGCCGGACAATCCGGCCGTGCGCGGGATGAGGATTCGGCTGTCATTCGGAGTGGACGGATTGTCTGTCTGGCCCGCCCTGGTGTTGTCGCTGACAGTCTGGGCCGTGCTATGCGGTTCCGGCCGGCTGGACGCAGCGTCCTTCTCGTCACACTGCGTCTGGCTGATGACCAGCCAGGCGTTGCTGCTGGCATCGTGTTTCGCGACCGATGCGGTTGCCGCCCTGGTGTTTCTCGAAATGGCGCTGCTGCCGATCTATGTGCTGATCGGGACACGTGGTGAGGAAGGCCGGCGAACGGTTGCCGGAGCGTGGTGGCTCTGGCAGATGATCGGCTGCAGCAGCTCGCTGGTGGGTGTCACGCTGCTGGCCGTGTCGCAGCCCTGGATGACGTCGGACATGGTCGCTGCACGGGGCTCGGCGCTGTTTGACACTTCTCTTCTGGCCGACAGTCTGCGGCACTCGCTTGCGCAGAGCGAAGCCGCGTGGCACTTGTGGGGCCATCTCGCTCCGTGGGGGGCGGCGCTGCTGTTGATCGGATTCCTGATTCGACTGCCGGTGTTTCCCTTTCTGGGGTGGTATCAATCCACGCTCGTCGCGGCTCCGCCGGGTGTTTCCGCCGTGATCGCCGTCGCGTTTCCGCTCGCGGCATTCAGCGCCTGGTTGAGGTTGGGTGTGCCGTCATTCGCCGCCGACAGTGCCGTAGCGGGAATCCTCGGTACAGCGTCGTTGGCGGGCGTGTTGCAGTCGGCATTCGCCCTCCAATCACAGACAGATCTGAAGCGGATCATGGCGACGGTGTCGTGCATTCTGCTCGGCCTGGCAGGCGTCGGCCTGAGTTTTCAAAGCGGCGACGGGATGCGTGGGGCGTGGTTGCTGATCCTGTCGCAGGGACTGGCCGTCGCCGGTGGAATGCTGCTGATTCAGATCTTGGAATCGAGGTGCGGAACACGTGAGCTGACGCGGCTGAATGCTCTCGTGAAAGACTCGCCGCGGCTCACGGCGGTGCTGGTGATCCTGCTGTTGGGATTCGCCGGGATTCCGGTTGTCTCCGGATTCGCCGCCCTCCATCTGCAGCTCTGGGCATCCTCGGGCGCAGGCTGGTGGATGATCGCGGGGCTGTCGGTCGCCATCGTCGGTGTCGCCACCGCAGCCATTCAGGCGTTCGCCTTGGTCATGACGAATCCGCCCCCCGCAGCGTCGGTCTCTGGAGCGTTGTTGTCCTCCGAGGCGCGGACCGACATCAGCGGTTCGGAACTGGCTGCGCTGGCACCAATCCTCGCGCTGTTGCTGCTGCTGAACGCGGCCCCGACAGTCGTGATGAAGAGTTGCGAGCCAACCTTCCACCGGTTGTTCCGTCGGACAGAACAGCGCGCGGTCGGCTCGATTCAAACACCGCCTCAGACAGCATTGGCTCCGTTCACAGTTCGGGACGAGTCAACTCCAGAGTTGGACGTCAGGCCGAATTGAAGGACGTCGCAACAGCGTCGAATCGCGTCTGTCGTGGACCACGGCCCCGGCACTCTTTGCCGGGCACGGCGGTGGCCGCGGCAGGTTTTGCCGCCACCCCGCGAACTTCACGCAATCCATCCCAAAGCGGCGACCGCAACGGTTGTATCGACTGGAACGCTTACCGGGGTTTCACCGATGCTACAGAAGATACGGGCGCTTGCAGTCCCGGGTTCCGTCGTTTGACGCGCGAGACAGAGGAGTCTTTCCGATGAGGCAATTCGTTTGGGCCTGGATGCTGTTGGGTGGAGCGGTCGCCGTCATGCCGGGACCGGTTGACGCCCAGATCTTCCGCCGTCCGCTGCGCGGATGCTGTGAGACGTGTGAGATGCCTCATTCAAACTGCACCTGTACACAAACCCGACCCGTGGTGCAGACACAATTGCGAGCCCAGCAGGTCACGACCTACCGCGATATCACCGAGACCCATGTCCGGAACGAAACCGTCGTCCAAAACGTTCCGGTGACAACGTTCAAACAGGTCACCGTGGACGAGGGGGCCTACCAGATGGTCTGGGTTCCCAAACCGGTCACCAAGCAGGTGGCTCAAACCGTCATTCAACAGCAGGCCCAGACGCGCACGGTGCCCTACCAAGTGACCCGCCGGGTGCCCCAGTTGACGACCCAGTTGGTTCCCGTGCAAACCGTGCAGCACGTCACCGAGACGATTCCGATGACGACTTGGGCTCCCGCTCCGATCTCGTTCCGGGCGGCCAGTTCGTGCAATGCCTGCGACGCGCCGTTCTCCACCGCGTTCGCACCCCAATACCCAATCGCCCCCCAGTTCGGAACCGCGTTTGTCCAGCCCGCGCCGTACGTGCCGGCGACAGCATCGATCCCCACCATGCCGGCGATTTCGGTGCCACTGCCACAGACGGCACTCGCTCCGCTGCCCGCTCCCGAAAACTCGACGGAACAATGGCAGACGATCCCGTCGCGACCATCGTCGGGTTCCAATCGAGACTATGAATCACCGTCGTCCCGATCGGTTCCCATGCCGATGGAAGAAGCGCGCCACGTCAGCCCCCGCGCCGGTCGATTCGTCCCGGCCCCCACTGCGGCGACCGTCTGGAACAGCCGACAGGGAAGTTCACTGCGTTAGAGCGGTTACAGGCTGGTGTAGCGTCCAAAAGTAGCTGAAGTCGCAAGACTTCAGTTCGGAACTCTTGCGAGTTCCGCTACACCCGATTTGGAACC
>JAYTIB010000828.1:0-8207 GCA_043732205.1 Schlesneria sp.
GATGTCACCGTGTCACCTACCGTAGTCCCGTCGCTCCGCCGACGGGACCAGCGATTCAAAACACGAAGTTGTGCCTGGACAATTCCTTACTTGGTGGCGGGCTTGAAGCGGGCCAGTTCGCGCTCGACCTTCTGCAATTGCGCGTCGATCGTCTTGTTGAACGGAGACTCCGGAAACCGCTGCCGGGCGTCCGTGTAGGCGGCCTTGGCCAGTTCCCACTTCTTCGCCCCCTGATGGACCAAGCCCACGTGATAAGCCGCTGCCGGTGCGTGTTCGCTGGCGGGGTGCTGGTCGAGGAGTTGCTGCCAGAGTGCCACGGCCGCGTCCGCGTTCTGAAAGGCGTTCCATTCCAGATTGGCATGAAAGAACACGGCGTCGTCGGCCCAATCGGCCTGCGGGGACCGCTTGGCCACGGCCGTATAGTCGGCCGCGATCTGCTTCAGATTTCGTTCAAGGGGATTCGTCAACTCCGACCGAACCAAGGCGCGATGCAGGTGCGCGAAGCTGCGTTGCGGCAGCGAGATCTCCGCGTCTTTCTGCGCGAGCAGCGCATCCCACAACCGCAGGGCCCGGTCGAGTTCCCGCGATTCACCGAAGAGCAGAGCCAGACGAATCAGGGACTCCGAGTGATCAGGCCCGTTGTGAACGGGATCAGGCAGCGGCGACAAACGCTGGCCGGTCAGCCTGCGGTTCGCGTAGACGGCGACCGACGAACTGGCGTCGAAGCCCAGCGCGTCGGCTTGCTGAAACTCGTCCATGGCGCGGGCCAGTTCGCCACGCAGCGCGGCCAGCAAGCCGAGCCGCAGCCGCACGTCGGCGGCGATGAACCGCAACTCGCGCGCAGCGGGAAGTGAAGCGACTTCCGCCGCTGCATTTCGCGGAGTCTTGGCAGGCGTGTCGCGGTCGCTGCGAGCGGCGGGGAGACTGGCCACCTCACCACCCAGCCTTGGTCCGAGTGACTGCAATGGCAGCGGAGCGTTCGGCGCGGACGGCGACACCGACAGTGAGATGACAGTCTTCTTGAGGACCGTTTCGGGGACCGGCACCGTCTTCAACCAGTCGACGGCGGGTCGCAGCCAGTCCTCGGCGCGCGTGGCGTTCAGTTCGTGCTCCAGTGCCAGGTCGAACAGAAACAGCCTGGCTTCGATCGACCACGGTGATGGTGTCGGCCCGTCGTTCGGAGCGTCCGGCTCGCCAGCCGTTGGATTCGCGGCGTCTGTTGGTTTCGCCCCATCCGGCGGCTGCACGGCACGGGCGAACGTCTTCCCCGCCTCGGTCAGCCGCAGCGCATCAACCTGCCGCGCCCCGGCCAAGACCAAACAGCCGATCCGGGCTTCGGCGTCCTACTCGGTGGCGGCCCGCCTGACCCACGCGTCCGCTTCCTTCCCCGCCTGCTTGCGCCGCGCGGATCGTTCGTCGAGTTGCTGTTGCAGTTGTTTGATGATGCCCTCGCGCAGGGCGGCGGGCATGTTCGGCGGCAACCCCGGTATCGCGGGCACCGCATCTTTCGATTTCGCGTTCGGAACCGGCTTCGGCGGTTGGCCCGTCTTCGGAGTCGGCTTCTTTGTCTGCGCCGACACCGGAACTCCGGGGGATAGCACGAGCAGACCGATTACAACAACGAAGAGCGGGCGAAGGCTCGCACAACGCACACGACAAACCTCAACAGAGCGCATGGCAATGTCTCACTAATCTCGTGGGGGCGATTCGCAAACGACGGCGTGGAAAATCAGGATCGGCCGCGCGATGGCCGCCACAGTCAGAATCGCTTTCAGAGAGACCGAGCCCCGCTGATCGCGATACGGACGCGGCAACAACAATACGACGACTCATTTCGAAGAGAGAGCATTAACACCGGAAAACACCCGCACGCTTGCTTCGATTGAATGAATGACGAGCAAACAGAAATGGAAATGCGTGGATGCGGCGAGCAGTATTGTGTGGCGGATTCTAAAAGCGCAACAGTAGCCGTCGATCTCGCGCATTTTTTCTGAAACTCGGACGAGTGGCACCCAAAGCACGGGCGTCAGACGTGTCGCGGGCAGTCGACTTTTCGGACCGCCACCTCAATCCACGGCGCGCTTGGCAGTGGCGTCTTCGACGATGCAGTACAGATGCTTCTTTCCCCGCAGAAACAACTCGCGGCCGACGATGGCGGCTGAGGCGGAGAAGACGTCGTCGAGATGGTTCAAGGCCAGCACGCGGGGATGATCGTCGTGGCTGACGACGATCGTGTTGCCGTCCAAGTCGGTCACGTAGACGCGGCCGCCGCCGGCGACGGGTGAGGCGTAGATGTTGCCGATGCCATTCAGCCGGATCGGGCCGGGGCGGTCTTCGCCGGTCTTCGCATCGACGCGGGACAAGATCCCCTGGTAGTGCGTCAGGAAGTACAGCGCGTCGCCATAGAGCAGCGGCGACGGCACGTACGGAGTGCCCCGACTGCGGGTCCACGCGATGTGGCGAGTGTCCGTGATGTCTCCTGCGGCTCGATCCAGACGGATGGCCAGGAAGGCCCGCTTTTCGTAGCTGCTGCCGGCGAACAACAGGCCGTCGGCCGCGACCGGTGTGGCGACGATGTTCGACGACAGGCCGCCGCATTCCCAGAGCACCTTGCCCGTCGCCGGCTGGTAGGCACGGATGCGGTTCGTTCCCGCCACGATCAACATTGCCTGGCCGTCGTTTTCCACGAGGATTGGCGACGACCACGACGTCTCTTCGTCGCGGTCCACTTTCCAGACGTGCTTGCCGGTCCGCTTGTCGAACGCCGAGACGAAGCACGGCCCGTCGTGATCCCAGTTGATGAAGACGTTGTCGCCGTACAGCACGGGGGACGCGCTCTCACCATGCCCGTGCTTGGTCTGCATTTCGCCGAGTTGCCGCTGCCACTTCACCGTTCCGTTCATGTCCAGGCAATACAAACCGTGCGAGCCGAAGAAGGCGTAGACGTGCTCACCGTCCGTCACCACCGAGTTGGACGCGAGACTCCCGGTGTAGTGTCCCCCTTCATGAGGCAGCTTCTTGTGGACGGACGTCTGCCACAGGATCTTCCCATCGCGACGATCAACCGCCAGCACGGCGAACTCATGCCGTTGCGTCACCGGTTCGCCGTCGTGCGTGCCCGGTGCCGTGCTCTTCCGGGGAGGTAACGGATCGCCAAAGGGAATCGCCGTGGTCAGGAAGATCCGGTGGCCCCAGACGACCGGCGTCGAGTGTCCCTTGCCCGGCAGAGCCACCTTCCAGCGAATGTTGTGGGACTCGCTCCATTCCACGGGCGGATCGGCATTCGGAGCGAAGCCGGTCCCCAGCGGACCGCGCCATTGCGGCCAATCCTGATCGCCCTCAGCGGCCCGCGCGCCGGAATCGCCAAGCATCCCGCCGAGAACGGCAACCGCCAGCAACGCTCGAAGCAGTGGAATTCTCACAGAAGCATCTCCAGCCAGGAAGGTCTGTGGGCGAGCGGCACGAGTAGGCATACAAGCACGCAGCGCAAGCGAGTGAGCGAGTGAGCGAGTTGTCGGGCACACTCGCTTGCGCATCGTGCTTGTCGGTGGGTGAACTGTCATCTCCCGCTCGCCTTGACGAGAGACACTCCATCAGGTTCACGCCGGGTTCGTCAAGGGGCGAGGCCATCGCCTGTTTCAACGTAGGGTGGGACCAGCTCGCTTCGAGCGCCGGCCCACCATGATGAACTCGGGCGATTTGCTGGTGGGCCGGCGCGGCGAAGCGCCGCTGGTCCCACCCTACAAGTGCCCGAGGATCGAATCGCGATTGCGCTGAGAGGCCGAGCCCGCGCAACAAAAAATCAGCCCGGTTCGTCGGGGACGAACCGGGCTGATGGTGTTGAGCAATCAGAAACGTCAGATCCTGCGGATCAGTGGCCGGGGCCCAGCATGACGAAGCCGGGATAGGCTTCGTTGCCGTGCTCGCCATGATCGAGACCGTCGATTTCTTCTTCCTTCGAGACCCGCAGGCCCATCGTGGCCTTGAGGATGTACCAGGTGATGAAGGCCACGGGCAGAACGTAGGCCGCGGTGGCCAAGGCACCGGTCGCCTGAACGATCAATTGCTCGGGGCCGCCGCCGGTCAACAATCCCGTCCCCATCAGGGGCTTTCCAGCGGCATCCTTGACCAGTTCCGAGTCGGCAAACAAGCCGATGCAGAGCGTTCCAAACACCCCGTTCACCAGATGCACAGATGTGGCTCCCACCGGATCGTCGATCTTGATTCGATCGAAGGTGAGAACCGCCAACACGACGGCGACACCCGCGATGCTGCCGATAATCACGGAACTCCACACGGTAACGAATGCACAGGGTGCCGTGATGGCCACCAGACCCGCCAGACAGCCGTTCAACGTCATCCCCAAATCGGGCTTACCGAGCAGCAACCACGCGGTGATTGTTGCCGTAATCGTGGCAAATGCGGCGGCCGTGTTGGTCGTCACCGCAACATGCGCGATCAGCTTGCCGTCCCCGATGGACATCGTGCTGCCCGGATTGAATCCGAACCAGCCGAACCACAGCACAAAGCAACCAATGGTGGCCAACGACATGTTGTGGCCGGGGATCGCTGTCGGCTTCCCTTCAGCCGTGTACTTTCCAATGCGGGGGCCGAGCACAATGATGCCTGCCAACGCCGCCCAACCACCGATGGAATGGACTTGTGTCGAGCCCGCGAAGTCGAAGAAGCTCATCTTGGCGAGCCATCCGCCGCCCCAGACCCAGTGACCGACGACGGGATAGATCAGCGTCCCCATGACGAAGCTGAACACGATGAACGTGTGATACTTGATTCGCTCGGCAACAGCCCCCGACACGATCGTCGCGGCCGTCCCACAGAACACGAGTTGGAAGAAGAACTTCGCCAACAGCGGCACACCGGTCCAGTTAATGGCCGAGTAATCGCCCTTGTAAGCGTCACCCGTTAACGGGCTGTTGTCTTCGCCGCTGGCAAACCACAGTCCACTCGTCCCGATCCACCCGCCGTTGGTGTCGTTGCCGAACATCAGGCCCCAGCCGATGATCCAAAACGCGATGGAGGAGACGGCAAACACGACGAAGTTTTTCGAGAGAATGTTCACACAGTTCTTGGCCCGGCACATCCCGGACTCAACCGCTGCGAAGCCCAAGTTCATGAAGAACACCAGGAAGGCGGTGAGGAGCACCCAGACGGTGTCCATTCCAACCTTCAGATCAGCCAGGCCTTTCTTGATTTCGGCAGCCGCGGCGGCCTCAGCCGCTTTGGAATCGTCTGCCTTCGTGTCCGCCCCCGCCGAAGCTCCGGGTTTGACATCTTCCTGTGCCATTGTCTGACTCATCGTGCCGCCGCTCAGCAGCAACACCACCACCAATGATGCGAGCGCCCACATACGCCACATGTCGATCGTTCCTTTCAAATGAATTCTTGCCGCAGAATTGCCACTGACCGTCCCTGACCACTTGCTGAGGAAGCGCTCCGGCCACGTTTCCGGAACATCCATCCGGCCGCTCCTGCGGGCGCACACAATACCTTCCACCGCGCCGATCCACCATCGGCGCGAGCGGTGTTCCCCGAATCGCAACTCGCGTGCCTTGATTTTCAGCCGTCTTTGGGAAAGATCGGAATCTCCCTGTTTCTGCCGGGATTGTCCGGGAAAAAGTTCCCCTGTGCCGGCTCCTTTCCAGAGGCATGCCCATTCGCAGAGCAGTCTTGCCAGACGAACGCGCCGTTTCCCGACCGACTCGCCACCGACGCTCGGGCGCTGTTGGCGTAGGACGGATTTCCAATCCGTCCGTCAACTTCCCGTCCGTCAACTCCGGACGGATTGGAAGTCCGTCCTACGGGTAGATCATTTCCCGCCGGCTGCCATAGACTCCGCCAATCAGACCCCGCGAGCCGAGTCCCGGCCGCGGCGACATCACCGCTTGAGCCGACATCACGGATCGAAAGGCACTATGCGCAAGTTCGTCATCATGGGGGCCCAGGGCTGCGGCAAGGGAACCCAGGCCAAACGCCTCAAGCAGGACTTCGACATCGTCCACATTTGCGTCGGCGACATCTTTCGCTGGCACATTCAGTCGCACACGAAGCTCGGGGCGCGGATCAAGCGGCTGATCGCTGATGGCAAGATGGTCGACGACGAGAACGTCGAGCAAATCGTTCGCGACCGGCTGGCCCTCCACGATTGGAATTTCGGCTTCATCCTGGACGGCTTCCCGCGCACAAGGACTCAGGCGGAGTTCTTCCTCGAAAGCTACGACATCGATGCCGTGATCCACATCAACGTCCCGGACGAAGTCGTTTTCGAACGTGTCTTGGCGCGGCGGCTCTGCAGCCAGTGCGGCCTCGACTACAACCTGATCCACCACCGCCCGGCCCAGCCCGACACCTGCGACGTCTGCGGCGGCAAACTCGTCGTGCGCAGTGATGACAACGAAGAGGGACTGCGGCAGCGCCTACAGGATTACCGCACCAAGACGGAACCGATCCTGGAGTTATTCGGCCGCAAGGAACTGGTGATCCAAACCGACGGCCGAAAATCCGCCGACGAGATCCAGCAGGACATCCGGGAGCAATTGAGGTTGAAGTGAGGGGGCAGTGGGCAGTGGATAGTGGGCAGGAAGTGAACGCGCGCGGCCATGCGATCTCGCTCTGGCTATCCACCATCCACTACCCACTACTCCCTTTATTCCAGATCAAAGCATGCCGCTTCGTGCGCGTTTCTCACCAGCAGCTTGCCGCGCACGAGGACCGGTTGATTCCACGTGATCCACTCTTCCAGCGCCGTGAAGCTGGCGAGCACATCCGGCTTGGTGGACACGGCGGGAACCTGCACAACGTCTCCCTTTTCGCTGACGATCAGCAGCACGTCGTCCACCAGCAGGAGTTGGCCGTAGCCATAGCGGCCCGACTTCCATTGGATCTTTCCGGTTTCGATGTCGAGGCAGGTCAGCGTGCCGTCGTCCAAGCCGTATGCGTGCCCGTCGCGCACCACGAAGTCATTGAACTTCGGACGGAACCGGTTCGAGTGCCACGTTTGACTGACCGACCAAGCTTCATCGGAGCGTGTCACGTTGAGTCGCACCGTCCCCTCGCCATAGCCAATGCCGAACAGCAACGATTCCTCGTTCAGGACAACCGGCAGAGCACCGCAGACCTTGGGATCGTTTGACCAGGGGAAGAACCAGAGTTCCCGGCCGGTCTTCAGGGAATGGGCCGTGAGTCCCGTTCCCACCGGTGTGAGAACGACCCGCTCGCCGCGCAGTGTGGCGACGCTGGGGCTGGCATAGGTCGCGGGTCGATCACCGCCGGACCAGACCTTTTTGCCCGATTCCTTGTCGTACGCGGCGACGGAGTTCCCGCCTTTGCCGCCGGGATTGACGATCACCAATTGATCGACGATCAACGGTGACCCCGCCATGCCCCAGCCCAGATTGGGAAACGGTTTGTCGGGCGTTCCCGCATCCTTGAGGATGTCCGTCGACCAGATCCGTTGGCCGGTTTTGGCGTCGAGACAATTCAGGATGCCGGTGGCTCCGAGTGCGTAGAGCTTGCCGTTGTCGAACTGCGGTGTCGCGCGGGGACCAGTGCCACCCATGGCATCCGACGCGGCGAAGCGGGCCGTGTCGAGATGCGCCCAGACTTGCTCCCCGTCGGTGAAGCGATAGGCGACGACCGCCTCGCTGTCGTCGCGCTGTTCCTGCGTGAACGCGAAGTCGCCGACGACCGCGAACGACGACCACGCCCGTCCCACCGGGTGCTTCCAGATCTTCTGCGGTGGACGTGTTGACCAGTCGGTCCGCAGTTTCACACCGCGGATGATGCCGTCGCGCGACGGACCACGATACCCAGGCCAGTCGTGTTCATCGGCGACGAGCAGTTCTGTCTCCTTGGTCGCATCGGACGGAACGGGGGCGGACTTCGACAGCCGTTCAAGGTACTCGCGGACCTTCTGGTCGGGGCTGGTGGACCAGCGGAATGAAAGGCGAGTCGGCGTCATGTCGCCATCGAAGCGTTCAATGCGAAACATCGCGAAGAACGCGGCCACGCAGGCAAATCCGACGCCGACCGAACCGAATCGGACCTCCGCTGGCCAGCCGGAAAAGAACGTCCACCAGATCAGCAGTGAGAACAACGCGGCCGGCCAGACGAACAGGATCGACATCTTGAAGTTGGTCGGATCCTCCCACGTCCTGGCCCACAGCACACCCTGAGCAAGACAGGCGATG